>NZ_JANPLS010000078.1:0-3323 GCF_031422475.1 Chamaesiphon sp. VAR_48_metabat_403 | reverse complement strand
TTACGATTTTGGTACGCGCCTTTTTGGAAGTCGCCAGAACCTTTGATTTCGGTCAGGTTGGAGTGAGTTAAATCGGCAGAACCGCCCATCAAACCATGTAAAACGGGAGCGAGTTTATTGAGACAAATTTCGGAGTGTTTCCGAGAAGCAACTGCGCTATCTGCGGGGGTATAGGTGGGTAAGACGCTATCCCAACCAGCAGGGAGTTTACGAGAGAGCAAACCTTCAAATTCGGCAGCTTCTTGGGGATATTTGGCTTTGTAGGTGGCGAGGGTAGCTTCCCATTCGCCTTCAGCTTTGGCACCGCGATCGATCGCTTGGCGCATGTGAGCGACGGCATCGGCGGGTAATTCAAAAGGAGCGTATTCCCAGCCGAGGTTTTCGCGAGTGAGTTTAATTTCGGCTTCGCATAAAGCCGCACCGTGAATCCCGGCGGTGTTGGATTTGTTAGGGGAACCGTAACCGATGATGGTTGTCACCTTAATCATCGTTGGTTTGTCGGTGACTTTTTTGGCTTCTGCTAATGCTGCCGAAATTGCGGCTAAGTCGGTGTTGCCATCTTTAACGTGAATGGTGTGCCAGCCGTAAGCTTCAAACCGTTTGGAGACATCTTCGGTGAAAGCAACATCAGTCGAACCATCGATCGAGATGTGGTTGTCATCATACAAGACGATCAGCTTGCCTAAGCCCCAGTGACCCGCGATCGAAGCGGCTTCGCCAGAAATGCCTTCCATATTACAACCATCGCCGACGATGACGTAGGTGTAATGATCGACGATCGTCGCTTCGGGTTTGTTATATTTAGCGGCTAAGTGCGCTTCAGCTAAAGCCAAACCCACACCATTAGCAATCCCTTGACCTAAGGGGCCTGTCGTAACTTCAATCCCCGCAGTCTCAAAGTTTTCGGGGTGTCCGGGAGTGCTAGAACCCCACTGACGGAAATTTTTGATATCTTCAATACTGACGCTATCGTATCCAGTCAAATGCAAGAGTGCATACTGGAGCATCGAACCATGTCCGGCAGAGAGCACAAAACGATCGCGGTTGAACCATTTGGGGTTCTTGGGGTTGTACCGCATGAAATTTTGCCACAGTACATACGCCATCGGAGCCGCACCCATCGGTAAACCTGGGTGACCGGATTTTGCTTTCTCGATCGCATCGACCGCGAGAAACCGAATCGAATTAATAGCAAGTTGGTCTAAAGATTGAGCGGTTACTGGCATGATATATATCGATTAAACTAATGACTATAGATCTGCGTCGATCTTAACAATTTCTACCTATCATCCCATTTGGTGGAAGCATGAGCAAGGGGGTAGGGATTAGGCTTTAGGCTTTAGGTGTTAGGTATTAGGCTTCAGGTATGAGGTTTTAGGTGTTAGGTATGAGGAAATGAACGGGACGCTTGCGTCCTAAAGCCTGACATCGATTGGCGCGCTATGGCTGGACTAAAAGCCTAAAGGCTAAAACCTAATTTTGTTACATAACATCACTATCCCTTCCCTTTCCCCACAGCATCTGGTATTACTAGGCGAGAGGTAGTCGATCGAACAAAGTATGAACACGCCAAAATACGATAGTATCTTCAATGCCGAAGAGTATACCGAAGAACCATTAAATGAAGCTGAAGGCTTGGCCTCGATCGTGCTCATTGCTGCCTTAGCAGACAATCCTAAAGAATTAGTCGCCCCAGATTTATTTTTAGATATTCTGGGAGATTTTGACTTATATGCAGAGTATTCTGAGGAAGAGCTATTATCGATGGTCGATCGCTTGACAGGAGTTGTCGCCGATCGCGGATTGGGTGCATTGTTTAATGCAGCAGATGAAGCAATTCCTGACGATCTGGTACTAGATGCCTATGCTGCGGCAATTTTGGCTAAGATGAATCCCGATACAGGTGAGATTCCCGCATCAGCCGGAGTATTTCTCAAGGAACTGCAAGCGGTACTAGATATCGATGAGGATGAGGCGGCTGAAGTTGTCGCAGAGATTAATAAGAGTTTTGAGGCAGTTGAGAGTTAGGTGTGGCGGTGCCAATTGGCACTCTGGAAGGTTAGTAGAAATTAAAGGTAGGGGCAATTCATCAATTACCCTTACCTTTAATTTGTGGCGTTAAATTTAGATCGTCCCAACATTCAAACTAATTTACTATCCACTATTCACTAATCACTAATCAGACCTAGTTTAAATGGCTGGTAGTGCTAGCAGATTGTCCTGGTGGTCGATCGAGACCTAAAATGAGGATTTGAAGTGGTTCTAGCCCATTTTCTTGAGGGACGATCGCCATGTGGCTGACAAAACTGAGCTGATTGACTTCGCGATAAGCGAGAGGAATCGAGCGAATGGTATCGGGATCGATATCGAGCAGCACGGGTGCATCTTTGACAGGCAGACCGCACAGTTCGCCAGCTTGAGTGTGAAACAGAATCAGAAATTTGGAAGAATCTTGCTGGGGATCGATCGGCGTAAATTTTTGGCGTAAGTCTACAATTGTCAAGGTGCGATCGCCGAGATTGAGCATCCCAATCCCATCGCGGAGGACTGCACGTTCGCTCGGATACACAATCGCCCGATCGACTGCTTCTACAGGCAAAGCAAAGATATATTGCGAGATTGAGGTGTTCTCCATATTTGCCAGTGAAAACACGACCGTCCGCAGAGTGTCATCATCATCACTAACGCTAGATAGTCGTTTTGGTAAAAGGGATGGGGTTTGCATTCTAGGGAATAGGGGATAGGGGATAGGGAGTAAAAAGTAAGGAGTAAGGAGTAAAGAGGTGGATTTTCTATCCCCTATTCCCTAACTTAAACTCCAACTTCACTGGGCTGAGCTAATTGAGCGACAATGTCTAATAATTCGCGATCGGATTGGGGTTTGGTGAGGTAGTTTTTAGCTCCTAGAGTCATGGCGAGATCGCGGTGTTTTTGACCGCCGCGAGTGGTGAGCATCACGATCGGGATTTGGGATAATTTGGGGTCTTGGCGACAGTAGCTCAGGAACTCAAAGCCATTCATTTGGGGCATTTCAATATCGCAAACTACCAAGCGAATCCGGGGATGTTCTTGAAGGCGGAGGATGCCTTCTCGACCGTGACTGGCTTGGATAACTTGACAGCCAGCTTTAGTGAGGGAACGCGCCAAACTTTGACGCTGGACGAGCGAATCATCAACGACGAGGACTTGCAACTGTCGCCCAGATTGGGGGATGGTGCGATTGTTAAGCCGATCGATCGTTTGAGCAACTTCGTCGGGAAGTGTGGTGTCGGCAGCGGGAGGTAGTGCGGGTTGGCTGTTACTAGGTAGCGCGGCTACTTTTT
>NZ_JANPLS010000077.1:0-3361 GCF_031422475.1 Chamaesiphon sp. VAR_48_metabat_403 | reverse complement strand
TTCCTATTCGGCTTCAAAGGTGCGGGCGAATGTGTCAAATTCCAACCCGAAAAACCAACCAAAATCATCGTCATTCCCCGCAATCCTCGCAGTGGCGAAAAAATGCAAACCCTCGAAACTAAATCGGGATTTGTCTTCCACCACGCCAATGCCTTCGAGCAAAATGGTAAAATCTCGATCGATTCAATTGCCTACCCAACTTTCCCCGAAGTCGAACCCGATAAAGACTTCCGCGAGATCGATTTTGCGACCCTCACACCTGGGCAACTATGGCGATTTGAATTAGATTTAACTACCCAAAAAGTCACCAGTCAACTCATCGAACCCCGCTGTTGTGAGTTCCCCACTATTAACCCTGCAAATGTCGGCTATCCCTATCGATATGTTTATATGGGTGCAGCACAAACTCTCGATGGTAATGCACCTCTCCAGAGTATCCTCAAACTCGATCGAACCACTGGGGCGCAGCAATTATGGACGGCTGCACCGACAGGATACGTCAACGAACCCGTCTTCGTAGCGCGTCCTGGTGGCACCCAGGAAGACGATGGCTGGCTGATTGCGATGGTCTACGATGGTGAGCGCGATCGATCGGCAGTCGTCGTGCTAGATGCCACAGATCTGACAAAAGGTGCGGTGGCAACTCTCCATCTGACTCATCATATTCCTTATGGTTTGCATGGGACTTGGACGGATAGTGTTTTTATTTAGATGGGAGTAAGGAGATGGGAGATGGGAGTAAGGAGTAATAAACTCCCCCAGTCCCCCAGTCCCCCAGTCCCCCAGTCCACTCGTCTCCCCGTCCCTTTTAACCCTTGGCTATTAATAGATCTAATGCTGATTGCATCTGTGACTGGACTAGATCGTAACAGGCATCTACATAGTCTCGATCGTTAGCTGCTGCTCTGCCGTATCGATCGAATTCAATCGGTTCGCAGACGCGGATGTGGATCTGGGAGGGCATCGGAAAATTGGGCAAAGGGCCAAAAGCCAGACCCCAGGGTAACCCCAGATAGATGGGGAAAACTACCGGATCGATACCAAATAGCCACGGCATCCCCAGATCGTGGAGTCGATCTAATAGGGGATAAATATCGGTCAACACGATCAGCCCATCATGGGCACCAGTAGACACTACAGGGACAATCGGAGCGTGTTCGCGCAGGGCGACTTTAATAAAGCCCTTGCGCCCAGCTAACTGGATTTGATGTCTTTGACTGTGGGGTCGAAATACATCCTCAGCACCACCGGGATACACCAATACCGTCGCATCTTTGCGTAGCGCGGCTACTGCCATTTTGGGATGAGCGACCACCGCCCCAGCTTTGACAGCCAATGTAGACATCCCGCCAAAATACTTCCACACATCGGGGTGTGCCAGCCCGTAGGCAGGTCGTTCGACACCATAACGGCGAAACCACTCATGCATCAACATAAACATGTCAGGAGCCGCCAAACCGCCATTGTGGGAACCCACTACCAGCATTCGCCCGCGATCGGGTACGCGTTCCCAACCGTCGGTAGTGACCCTAAAATAGTTATGGTACAGCCACTCCCATGCTGGCATAAATGCCGAGCGAATCGACTGCGGATCGCGATCTTCTAACGACCAACCATCGTATTTACGACGATCGGGTGACTGTGAATTAACCAGATGCTCAAAAAAGTTTAACAATTATCCAACTATCCAACAGTGGTGACGAACTTGAGTGCAGACGAATATTGTGGCGATGGTCGCCAATTATCCCAGTCGATCGGCCTAAAATAATGGCTCAAATCGAACGAGGGTAAAGTTTTCTAGTTTTGCCAAGCCCGATCTCAACTGGCCGCCAAGCGGTGCTAGCGATCGGCATATCGCCGCTAGTTTTAGTCTACCCAATTATTAGTCCCAAAATTCGATCGAATTACTTGCATGTCTAACAAATATTTGTTATATTGGTCAAGTTGACTAAATTAATAGCAACGCGCCGGGATAGCTCAGTTGGTAGAGCAGAGGATTGAAAATCCTCGTGTCCGGGGTTCAAATCCCCGTCCTGGCATATGATTATCTACATTCACAGGTCGCCTCAGTAAATCTATGATTTATCGATCGGCGAGTTAATGTCGTTAAATAGTGAATTGCTGGTAATTCGCAAATTAATATCGCCGATAATTTAGCTCAGAAGATCGGTTTCGATCTTCTGCTCCTTTGAATCCACCCAAATTTAAGATATGGATAAGCAGCAGCTTTCCGAGCGGGATATTTGCACTAAATATATCACTCCAGCATTGGAACGATCGGGTTGGGATATTTTGATGCAGATTCGGGAAGAATTTTCGCTGACTGATGGACGGATTTTGGTGCGGGGTAAGTTACACGCTCGTGCGCGGAATAAGCGGGCGGATTATGTATTATTTTATAAGCCTAATCTCCCGATCGCAGTTATCGAAGCCAAGGATAATAATCATGCTGTGGGCGATGGAATGCAACAGGGTTTAGGCTATGGGGAGATGCTGCAAGTACCGTTTGTATTTAGTTCCAATGGCGATCGCTTTTTGTTTCATAACAAGATTGCTGCCGACGGAATAATTGAGCGAGAAATCGGTTTAGACGAGTTTCCATCGCCGGAAACACTTTGGGCTTGGTGGTGTATAGATCGGGGACTATCTGCACCGCAACAGCAGTTAGTTACGCAGGATTATTATAGTGATGGGAGTAATAAGACTCCGCGCTATTATCAGTTGTTGGCGATCGATAAAACTATCGAAGCGATCGCCAAAGGTCAGAACCGGATTCTATTAGTAATGGCAACTGGTACGGGTAAGACTTTTACCGCATTTCAGATTATTTGGAGACTGTGGAAATCGAAGGCGAAGAAACGGATTTTGTTTTTAGCCGATTCTCCATAGGAGAGGCTTCGCCAACGGAATATCTTAGTCGATCAGACGATGACTAATGATTTTAAACCCTTTGGTTCGGCGATGACCAAGATAAAGCAGCGACAGGCGGATAAGTCTTATGAGATTTATCTGTCGCTATATCAGGCGGTGACGGGTAATGAGGAAGAACAGAAGATTTACAAACAATTTAGCCGTGATTTTTTCGACCTAATTGTAATTGATGAATGTCATCGCGGGAGCGCGGCTGAGGATTCGGCTTGGCGGCAGATACTAGATTATTTTTCATCAGCTACTCAGGTAGGATTGACGGGGGAGCGTCCCAATCATGCGGTTGGTACATTTGTATGTGCAATAGAAGACATACTCAGTCAGAATAAGGAGGTAAGAGAGAGTTAGAATTATGACATCTAAAGAAAAGTACGAACTGAAAAAGCATCTTAAAGCCGCAGCAGCAATTATATAGGCGAATACACCAATCGAG
>NZ_JANPLS010000076.1:0-9858 GCF_031422475.1 Chamaesiphon sp. VAR_48_metabat_403 | reverse complement strand
CTGCGCTACTTATTCTAGACTACATTATGCGATCGCGAGTGTCGATCGACTTACTGAGATATCAAGCGAAGTGCAAAAATTTTTGGCATAATTGTTGAGATATATTAAAAATCTGCTCAAAAGGTGCCAATGCTGGGTCAATTTAAGTCTTTTCGACGCAATCCCTTGCGCTGGCTGAAGCGTCGTTATTTCCGCTGGCTAGCATTGAGTTATTGGAGCTATCGCTGGCTCGTCAGTGGCGGTACGGATCGACAATTCGCACAGATTCAGATCTGGCGAATTACGGTGGGTTTCGATTTAGCGGCGTGGCTGCTGGCGATCGAAGATTCGGTCAAACCAGAATACTGGGGGATGATGTAACCCGCGACTGAAGTGCGGGCTACAGGCTCAAGTCCACTGAAGTGGACTGTCAAGTTTTTAGTCCACTTCAGTGGACTTTCTTAGTTAGCCTGGGGATTCATCCCCAGGTGGTGCTAAAATCTAGTTAACCTAATACTTCCTTCCCGACAGCTTGATATTTAGACCAGCCAAATTGAGCGCGAGGATCGCTACAATCTTTGATGATGATACCGCGACTCGACGATCGCTCGAAGGCGACTAGCAGGGGAATATCGGTCTTAAATAGGGGCACTTTTGCCTCTTCTAAAATCGCTCTGGCTTCTCGTCCGGTTTTAGTACGGGAGTCTACTTGGGTGAGTAAAACTTTATATTTAGCACCCCAGCCTTCGAGTAATTCGGTGCTTTTAATGGTGGTGTCAATATCGAGATGATTGGGAGTAGTCGGGACGATGAGCAAATCGCTACTGGCTACTAAATCTTTTAGCTCGTCTTGTTCGGGACGGGCTTGGGTATCGGTAATAATGTGAGTGTACTTACCGATAATCGCGGTTGCAGCCGCTTGAGAAGCTACGGTAAATGGTAGCTTATCTTCGCGCGACCATACTAATGCAGAACGATTGCGATCGGCATCAATTAGTAATGTTGGGGCTTTTTCTTGCAGATATGCTGCTAGATGGATTGAGGTGGTTGTCTTGCCGACACCACCTTTGAGTGCGGTAATGGTAATAATCATCGGCTAGGTGAGGAATAATCCTAATTGCTAGCCCTACTGTAAAATGTCGCGGCCACCTTTTACCGACCCCTTAATATAAATTAGGGGTCGATCGGGCACAAGTACAACTATTTTTAAACTACGGAGAGGAGAGGATTCGAACCTCCGTTAGGTGTAACCCTAAAACTGATTTCGAGTCAGCCACCATCAACCACTCGGACACCTCTCCATGTCGGTCGATATGTATTGTACACTATTTTTGCGCTAGCTAGCCATTAGTGGATAGTGGATAGTGAATAGTGAATGGATTTTGGAATAATCCGCAGATCCCAGTCCCCCAGTCTCCCAGTCCCCCCGTCTCCCAGTCTCCCCATCTCCCAGTCCCCCCACTCAAAATCGATCGACCCCGATCGCATTTAGCGGACTGAATGCCTTATAGTAATTGAACCGTTCCCCGATCGCTGCAAGTGTGCTTATGGCTGTTAGTAAAATTTCCAATGGCTTACTCAAACAATTATTTGACAAACGGCGCGATCGACTTTCCTCGCAATTGCTAGGATTGGGACTGATATTGACGGTAAGTTTTGTCGCGATCGCAATCTTTGCACCATTATTGCAGGCGATCGGGTTATTACAAGATCCGCAAGATTTATTAGGTGCGGCGAATCCACCTTATAACCCCATCAATCAGGCTCCATCTTGGGAACATTGGTTTGGGACGAGTCGTGAAGGATACGATGTCTTTTCGCGGACGCTGTTTGGCACCCAGGCGGCTCTACAAGTGGTGATTTTAGCAACTTTGATTAGTTTGACGATCGGGGTGCCGTTAGGCATGATTAGCGGCTATTTAGGGGGCAATCTCGATCGCGTGCTGTTGTTTGTGATGGATACGATTTACACGTTGCCAGGATTGTTATTATCGGTGACGTTAGCGTTTATCGTGGGTAAAGGGATTTTTAATGCTGCGATCGCATTGAGTATTTCTTATATTCCGCAGTATTTTCGGGTGGTGCGAAATCAGACAGCCAGTTTGAAGATGCAAATGTTCGTCGAAGCGGCGCAGGCGTTGGGTGCCTCTACTTCCCACGTATTGAAAAAATATCTATTTGCAAATGTGGTGCAGAGCGTTCCCGTTTTATTCACGCTCAATGCTGCCGATGCCATTTTAGTCTTGGGTGGGTTGGGTTTTCTCGGTTTGGGTTTGCCAGATGAAATCGCTGAATGGGGACACGATCTCAAGCAAGCTTTACCCGCTCTCTCGACGGGGATTTGGTGGACGACACTATTTCCAGGTTTGGCACTAACGCTGATGGTAACTGGTTTATCTTTATTAGGCGAAGGCTTGAGCGAGTTGATTAATCCCAGGGAAAGAGGGCGGTGATAGGGTGTGGGGAGTGTGGGATGTTTGGGGAGAATAGATAAATCCACAATCCAAAACTTGTACTGAGCGTAGTTGTAGCGTAGCGTCTCCATAAGGAGAAGTATCCAAAATCCAAATGACAGAAGTAATCGGGATCGATCTTGGCGGTACGGCAATTAAATTAGGCAGATTTACCCAGCAGGGGACTTGTCTTCAATCGCTGTCGGTGCCGACACCACAGCCAGCGTATCCCGATGCAACGATCGAGACGATGGTTTATGCGATCGAGAAATTAGCACCAGGGATGGCTAATATTAGCGCGATCGGGGTCGCTACGCCAGGGCCAGCGGATGCAGCGGGACGGGTGGCGAAGATTGCGATTAATTTGGAAGGATGGATCGATATCCCAGTGGCGACGCTGATTCAGTCTCGTACTGGCGTGCTGACAGTAATCGGCAATGATGGTAACTGTGCGGGATTGGGCGAACATTGGCTGGGTGCGGGCAAAAATTATCGCAATTGGGTTTTACTAACTTTAGGTACTGGTGTCGGTGGAGCGGTATTTCTCAATGGGGAATTATTTACGGGACATGCGGGGAGTGCGGGGGAACTGGGTTCGATCTCGATGGATCCGAACGGACATGCGTGTAATAGTGGGAATAATGGTTCGCTAGAGCAGTTTTTATCTAGGCAAGCAATTTACCGCTCGACAGGTAAAGAGCCGCAAGAGTTGGGCGAGTTAGCAGCCGCAGGCGATCGAGATGCGTTAGAATTTTGGGATGATTACGGTCGAAATTTAGGGATTGGTTTGGCAACTATTCTCTATATCCTGACTCCAGAAGTCGCCATTATTGGCGGGGGTATCAGTGCTAGTGCGAAATACTTTCTCTCCGCAGCCAAACGGGAGATCGAGCAGCGCGTAGTGTCAACTTCTCGTCCCGGATTCGAGTTAATCGAGGCGACTTTGGGCAATCGAGCCGGAATTACTGGTGCGGCTAAGTTGGCATGGGATATGTTAGCACGTAAAAAATAAAGCGTTGGAGTCAGCAACCATCATTATGAAAATTGAGATTGGTGATGATAGTTTTTAAAAATAAAACCGCTGGAATCCGCATTCTATCGTCAACAACCTGACAGCGATTCTCCAGGAGAGCGGGCTTTCCGCCAACGATGCACTTTCTACTTTCCACTGACTCACCATGTCTCCAGAATCTCAATTAAACCTCTTCGGTCAAATCGATGTCGAGCCGCCTGTAGAATCTTTACCAGCTAATCAGTTCGAGCTGATTCCTACTAGTGCTAATATGCCGATCGCACCCGGTACTTATGATAATCTAGGTCAACTTGCCAGTCATTGTCAGGTTTGCCATCGGTGTGAATTAGGCGATACGCGGATTAATGCAGTTGTCGGCAGAGGTAACGAACGCGCGCCGATCTTGATTGTTGGGGAAGGGCCAGGGCAAAATGAAGACGAACAAGGTTTACCATTTGTCGGTCGATCGGGTCAATTGCTCGAAAAGATTTTAGCAGCGGTTAAACTAACGATCGAACGGGACGTGTATATCTGTAATGTCGTCCGCTGTCGTCCTCCCGACAACCGCGTCCCCACCCCGGCTGAAGTGGCGGCGTGCAAGCCATATTTACTCGAACAAATTCGGATCGTAGATCCTAAAATTATTCTGCTTACAGGTGCTACGGCGGTAAAAGCCATTACTGGCAAAAAAGACGGTATTACCAAAATTCGCGGTACTTGGATTGAATGGGAAGGCAGATGGTGTATGCCAATTTTTCACCCTGCCTATTTATTACGAAACCCCGCACCCGATGTGGGTAAGCCTAAGTGGTTGATGTGGCAAGATATTCAAGCGATTCGCGCTAAATTAGCTGAGATTGGAGCCGAGTAGATCGCAATTTTCGATCGAGAATTGGGCATATTCAGAGTAATTAAGTCTCATCACAGGCGATCGAATATGGCTAAAGTAGCGACCGAATATGCAGTACATCTGCTACTATCAGGCGGTCATCGAGAAGAAATCCGCTTCCCCAACGCTCAAGATTTTCAGAAATGGTATAGTAATGAGCTGATGCCCAAATCTGGTTCTAGAGACTTTATCAATCTACCCATGAAAAATGTTCAGGGCGAATACCTGTTGGTACGTCCAGAATGTGTAGAAGCAATTCGAGTCGAACCTGTATTTGCATCGAGTATCGATCGGGATTATTAGGCTTTAGGCTTTAGGGTTCGGATACTGTTGGAAAGTTTCGACTATTTGTGCCTTTTATCTACCTGAAGACGATCTAAACCGTCGGGAAATAAAGGCGCGCGCGAACCGTAAAATCCAAAATCCAAAATCGGATCGACGGGTAGTGGAAACACGATCTCCCTAACTCGCGTCAAAGAGTGCCATGTCCGAGCATCACCTTACTAATTACTTCATGATTAAAACACTGGCATTACTCTCATTGAATCTAGGTATTGCGCTAGGATTCAACCAGCAAGCACCCATCAGGTTAACTGCTGAACCCACCGCCAATACCCGATCCGATCGGGGTACCACCATTTACAATGAAGAGGCTTCGCTGGGGTTTGACGAACAACTGTGGGGTAAATCGGGTGATAAACTGGCAATGGTCAAATCGATCGATAACAGCCTGCGTTATTTAGATACACCTGCTGCCATCAAAGCATATCAAAATTATGCCGTTCAAGGCATCAGTCGCGATCGCGTGCGGCGTTCCCTCGTCAGATTTCGGCAGTTGGTAAATACCAGCCGTTCGGCAGGCGAACTCCAAGCGGCTGTAAAAAAAGAATTTGTCTTCTATCAATCGATCGGTAAAGATAATAAAGGTACCGTCAAATTTACTGGCTACTACGAACCGATTTATCAAGCCAGTCGCCAGCAAACAGCCGAATTTAAATATCCACTTTACAAATTACCTGCCAACTTTAGTAGTTGGAAAGACCCTCAGCCCGAACGTCTCATGCTAGAGGGCGCAGATGGCTTACAAGGCAGCAAAAGTTCGCTCGCCGGGAATGAGATATTTTGGATGCGCGATCGATTTGAAGCGATTCTAGTACAGATTCAGGGTTCTGCCGAATTTAATCTTACTGATGGTACCAAAACAACAGTCGGCTTTGCTGGCGGTACGAATTTTGCTTACAGCAGCATTGGCAAAGAACTAGCTAAAGATGGTAAAGTCACGCCCAGTCAACTCACACTCCCTGGCATCATCCGTTATTTCCAAGACAATCCTCAAGAATTAGACGTTTATATTCCCCGGTATAAACGATTTATTTTTATGAAAGAAACCTTTAATGGTCAACCGATGGGGAGTATTAATGTGCCAGTGACAGCCGATCGATCGATCGCCACCGATAAATCAATGATGCCACCTGGAGCATTAGCTCTGGTGTATACCGAATTACCATACGCTAGTGGTAGTTCGATCCAACAAAAATTGGTGAGTCGTTATGTCTTAGATCAAGACACTGGTAGCGCGATTACTGGCCCCGGACGTGTAGACTATTTTATGGGTAAGGGTAAAGTTGCTGGCGATCGCGCGGGGGTGACAGGCGGTCCCGGACAGCTCTATTATTTATTATTAAAAAGCTAAAATCTATTTGATAACACGAGCATAAATCCTTAAAATTAGGTAGGGGTAATTCATCAAGTACCTCTACCTAATTCTGGCGTTGCTGAATTGCGCTATCAGAAAGTGTGTGGATAACTATTTGCTCTTAGCTTCCAGATTTTCCAAGCGACTTTTTAATTCTTGATTGGTTTTTTTGACTTCTTCTAGCTCCTCACGTAATTGTTTTACCGCTCCATCCGTACCGATTTTCTTCTGAACTTTTTGCACGCCTTCATCAGCCATCCGTTTGACGCGTCCGTCGGGACTGTGAGCGGCTAAACTTTGTAATACCCCGATCGCTTTAACGGTTTCCATCTGACTCAAACCACCAACGATGGCGACTTGAGTCAGGAAAAATGACTCGCGGGCGAGTTCGGAGAATTTCTCGACAATAGTATTCAGATTTAGCTCGGATTGACCGTTAGAAATCGCTCCAAGGGCACGAATTGAGGTCAAACGCAGCGGTTGAGGTATCCCCGGTTTGACGTATTCTAAAACGGTGTTTAGGGCGGTTTCAGAATCGGTCATTTTGCTCAAACCGCCGATCGCACCCGCACGGACGATTTCATTCCAGCCAGAGCGAGTATTGAGTACTTCTGTGAGCAGGTTAATTGCTTCTTCCTGCTTGTCTTTGAGGCTGGCGGTAGTCATTCCTCCGAGAGCGCGACAGGCGGCGGCTTCGACGTAGTAGCTTTCATCGCCTGCTTCGACGAGCTGTTTGACTGCGGCGTAGGTTTCTGGCGTTTTAATTTTACCCAATTCATCGACGATCGCGCGACGGACGAAGGCATCTTCATCGCCGATTTTGGCGACTAGATTAGTGACGGCGAGATCGAGTTTAATTGTCGCTAATTGTTGAGCAGCTTCAAGTCGGACAGCCCAGAATTCTTCATTGGCAAGGCATTCAGTTAAAGCATTGACGGCTTCGAGGTTGCCTTTTTTGGCGATCGCTTCTGTGGCATAGATCCGCGAAATCGGGTCTGGGTCTGACTTGAGCTGGGCTTTTAGTTCAGGCAAAGGGTATTCGAGGGTGACGGTTTTTAAATAGTTATTACCGACATCAAAACTGATGAAATCAGGTTTAGTTTCGAGGGGAAAATAGAGGACTTGTTCTTTTTCATAGACGCGAATTTTGGTGACTTTAACATCGGCAACGCCATCTTTAACATAACCAAATCCAATCGGGATTTTGAGGTCGAACAAATCATTTGTGAGGGTATGTACGCCCTCTTTGGCTTGAGTTTGAGTAACTGTAAGTTTGGCTAAATTACTATCGCTGTCCCAACTATAGGCGACCTTATAATCTGGATGTCCACCGCGATAGACATATTGATCGAAGAGGAAGGCTAAATTGCGTCCGGTTGCTTTATCGATCGCGCGCAAGACATCGATCGTTTCGACAGTTTTGTGAGCGTTATCGCGGACGAAGGTATGCACGAATCGATCGAATAATTCATCGCCCAATTCTGCCCGAATCATGTGATAGACACAAGCACCCTTTTCATATAGATGTCGATCGTATAGTTCGATTGCTTCTCGATAGATATTGGTCACGATCGGACGGCGATAACGATCGCTATCTTCACTTAAATAACTCCGCGCTTCGCCGAGTAAATAATAAGCTGCTTCGTCTTTGTCATACTCATATTCCGTCCACAATACCTCACAGTATGAAGCCATCCCCTCTTTAATCCAAGCGTGCGACCAGTGTTTAATTACCACCAGATCGCCGAACCATTGGTGAGCCAGTTCGTGAGCGACTAAACTCTCGGTATTAAAGTTATCTAAAGATGCACGTTTGTCCAGCAAACAACGATCCATTAATAACGTTGTCGAAGTATTTTCCATCCCACCAAAGATGAAATCAGCAACACAAACTTGGGCATATTTAGGGAAAGGATAAGGATAACCAAACTTCTCGCTAAAGAACTCAATCATCCGAGGAGTTTTTCCCATACTCAGTTTTGCCGATTCTTCCAGTCCTTTTTCGACATAATAAGTGACGGGCTTACCATTCCAACTATCGGCTATTTCACTAAACCTGCCTACCGCTATTGTCATCAAATATGTCGGGTGAATCTCCTTCTGCATCCACTGATAAACGCGATCTTCACCGAACATAGTTTGCTCGACTAATTCACCATTAGAAATCGCCATAAAATCTTTCGGCACCTGTACCCGAATTGCCGAAGTTGCCAGTTGTCCGGGATAATCAAAACAGGGAAACCAAAACCGCGAATCTTCATCTTCGCCCTGCGTCCATACTTGGGTAGGTTTATCGGGATAATGTTCGTCGGGATGAATAAAATACATCCCGCGCTGTGGGTTTTCTACGCCATAATAAATAACTAAATCTAAGATTTTGCCAGCAATAACATTAACCTTCACAGGAATATGCAACAATTCCCCATCATAATTAAACGCGCAATCGGTACCGTCAATTTCAACTCGATCGATCTTCAGATCCACCGCATCGAGCGTCAATGACTCGATCTCATTCCGCACTGGATTGAGTCGAATCGCACAAGTACCATGAAAACTAGAATTGGGAATGTCTAGCACCAAATCTAGTGCAATATGCTCGACCTGTCCGGGTCGATCGGGATTATAATGAGGGCGCGAGCCAGGTAGTTGGAAGGATTTGTGTCCGTTGCTCTCATCGAGATGGCTGTAGGGCATAATAGAATCAATAATCCTCTAGTTTGGATATCTAAGGCTTATCTTAAATTATGACGCTCAAAGACTTAGAATCCCAATTACTAGCGTTGACTCCCGCCGAAAAAGAGCATGTCATCCAATTATTGACGCACAGCTTGGTAAGTCCCCAGCCGGAGATTGCCAAACCGCCAGAAATTAGCGACGGGGAAGCCTACATCGCTAATACCCAAATTGCCATCTGGGAGCTTGTCAACGCCCAGGATCTCGGCTGTAGTGACAGAGATCTCCTTCAGATGTATCCCCAGCTTACACAGAGCGATTTAGACACCGCCTGGGAATATGCAGACGCTCATCCTCAAGAGATTATGCTAGCTCTACAGGCGATCGATGAATGATCTCTGGTTTTTAAAAACGGATCGTAGCATATGGGCAAAAGAGAAAAAATAATTGAAAGGCTGACAAATAGCCCTCAGAATGCCACTTTTACCGATCTTCGTAACTTACTAGAATATGAAGGATTTTATCTCGATCGAGTTACAGGCAGTCACCATATTTTCAAATATGCAGAAACAACTTTTGTAATTCCTGTTCATAATAATCGAGTCAAAGCGATCTATGTTCGCAAAGTTTTAGAATTAATCGAATCAGCAGATCCAGAACTAGACGAGGAAGACGACTAATGCAGTATCCAATTGTAATTTATCCCTGCGAAGAAGGCGGCTATGTTGCCGAAATTCCAGCGTTGAAAGGCTGCTTGGCACAAGGCGAAACCATAGAAGAAGTTCTTTGCGAGTTGAAAATTGTTGCCGATCTCTGGTTAGAGACAGCCGAGAAATATGGGCAGAAATTACCCGATGTGGCGGGATCGATCGAGAAGATGAAAGCCTTGAGTAATTAGCGATCGAGACTTACTTTGCGTGAAATCTAAATGATGGGTAATACTCCCTTCCCGCCAGAAAAATATAGATAATACTTCCGCCCCATTGGGAGCATCCCAATCATGCGGTTGGTACAGTTGTATGTGCAATAGAAGACATACTCAGTCAGAATAAGGAGGTAAGAGAGAGTTAGAATTATGACATCTAAAGAAAAGTACGAACTGAAAAAGCATCTTAAAGCCGCAGCAGCAATTATATAGGCGAATACACCAATCGAG
>NZ_JANPLS010000075.1:0-2789 GCF_031422475.1 Chamaesiphon sp. VAR_48_metabat_403 | reverse complement strand
TAGCTTCAATACCTCGTCTATTCTGAAAATTTGACTTGATAGGAAGATTTTGACTATTCAGAATACTCAATTCACTGCTCGTAACCCAAGGAGGATTGCCGACTATGAGAATATCACCTGATAGACTAGAAATAAGAGATTTCCAATCGGTACTAAAAAAGTCCGATTGATATATAGTGGCATTTTCTGAATTCAGATATTCAGATATAGATAGATTTGCGGCTTCGACATATTTTTCATTTATGTCTAAGCCTAGTAATTTTGAATGTGTGAATTCTTTTAGTGCCGCTCTGACAAACGATCCTTTTCCACAGCTCGGCTCTATAATAGATTTTGGTGATATTTTATGGTTTAGCTTGAGAATTTTAACTACTTCCTGTGCAAGTTCATCGGGAGTTTGAAAATCTCCAAATTGACACTTTTCTGAAGACTTTACCATGATTATTTATCGAATTCTAAATATTCCTGAAATACTGCCAGCTTGTTGAATAACTCGGCTGTATTGTAGTCTCCATTGCAGCGCATTTTAGATTGTCAAGTAACCTTGATTCGGGGGCGATTCTAAAATTCTTTCAGCTAACTGATTCGCACCGATTTCATCAACTGGTAGATTTCTTTCCATTATGAAGGCAATAATGTCATCCTTATTCCCTTCTCGATTTAAAATATCTATAAGACCTCTTGTTGTCTTAAAATATGCGGTTCTGCTTCTATCTATAAAAATAGTATGCTGCATATTTAATCGTCCAGTTCTATTTTCAAAATCATCATATTTGTCGTAAACAAAAACTAAAAGATGATATCCTAGCCCAAATATTTTCTGGTTTGCCGATCTAAATGGACAAGAAGATTGTGGTTGTTTGATGCTTGTTACTTTGATATCAACTTCAAGTGTGGGAAGGTCAAGCCCTGATGCTGAATTCCCTTGTTGAGAACTGTACTTTTCAGCCAGATAATCTGTGAATTTGTGTTCGAGATATGTGCCGATAGCTTTTCCATCTGTCACGCCGTAAAGTGCAGGTTCATCGTATAGAGATTCTATTTCAGCAAATTTAGCTGCTTCAGCACACAAATCCTCAATAGTTAATGTTGGCTTCATCCTTAAATGTCAATTCACTTCAATATTAACCGTATACTAGAGTATGTCAGTTTTTTGCAAACTAAATCTCAGTCTTAACTTAACGCTGATAGCACAAATCCCCGTCACAGATAACTTCTCAATGTCTGCTAGCTCACTACCACATCAACATCCAAATATTCACGTCTTGCTACTTGAGGATAACTTAGCAGAGGCCAGGTTGCTGCAAGAAATCTTCAAAGGTACGGTGAGTAGTCAGTTTAGCCTCACTCATGTCAAACGATTGGGCGATGCAATTACCCAGCTCAAATCGAACAGCTTTGATGTTGCACTACTGGATTTAACATTACCAGATAGCGACGGGTTGGGATCTTTAGATGCGCTGATTCACGATGCTCCCGATTTACCAATCGTCGTACTAACTAGCACCAACGATGATGAATTGGCTCTGGATGCGGTCAGACATGGTGCCCAAGATTATCTCGTCAAACGGCAAGTCAATCTAGATATTTTAGTGCGCTCGGTACGGTATGCGATCGAGCGCAAACAAGCAGCCGTGGCGCTGCGGGAAGTTAATGAAACTCTAGAATTGCGCGTCGCAGAACGGACTGCGGCTCTGGCTGCCGCCAATGAATCCCTCCGTCAGGAAATCGAATCGAGAGAAAGTGTTCAAAACCGCTTGGGATTGGCCCAACAAGCTGGTAAGATTGGCACATTTGAATGGAATCTATTGACCGATCGAGTTACTTGGTCGATCGAGTTAGAAGCTTTGTATGGGTTAGCACCAGGTAGTTTTGAGAATAACAATACCTACTGGCTGAACACTATTTATCCCGAAGATCGCCCCAAAGTTGAAGCAGAATTAAATAAATCCCGCCAACTCAGACAGGGACTAGATTTAGAATTTCGGATCGTCGATGCTGATAATAACATCCAGTGGATTGCGATTAAAAGCAATATCTTTCTAGATCGTACTGGCAATCCGACTCGGACGATCGGGATGCACATGGATATTACCGAGAAAAAACAACTCGAACAACAATTCCTCAGAGCGCAACGCCTCGAAAGTCTCGGCACCCTAGCTAGTGGGATTGCTCACGACTTAAATAATATCCTCACACCGATTTTATCAGTCGCCCAACTATTACCATTGCGATTGCCAAATATCGACGATCGATCCCAAAATCTGCTCAAAATCCTAGAATCTAGTGCCCGTAGAGGGGCAGACTTAATTAAACAAATTTTATCCTTTGCCCAAGGGATTGAAGGTAAGCGCGTCTGTCTCCAACCCCATCACCTGCTCGTAGATATCCAAAAAATCGTCCAGCAAACTCTGCCCAAATCGATCGAAATTGACACGGATATTGCCGCTGATTTGTGGACGGTAGTAGGTGATATGACACAACTCCATCAGGTATTGATGAATCTCTGTGTCAATGCCCGCGATGCCATGCCCCAAGGTGGTACCCTGAGTATTCAAGCCACTAATAGATCGATCGATGAAACCTTTGCCCGCAATCATTTAGATGCCACCGTGGGGAATTATGTCCTAATTACTGTTGCCGATACGGGTACAGGAATTCAGCCCCAACTCTTGCACCGCATTTTCGATCCATTCTTCACCACCAAAGAAGTCGGCAAAGGCACAGGGTTGGGTTTATCAGCCGTCATGGGCATTATTAAAAGTCACGATGGGTTTCTCGATGTCCAA
>NZ_JANPLS010000074.1:0-6552 GCF_031422475.1 Chamaesiphon sp. VAR_48_metabat_403 | reverse complement strand
TTATTCTCGACCTAAAAAGCCAAAAGAGAAGAAGATAGTAGTTGTTATTTAGTACTTTTTCTTGCTCAAAGTTTCCATCCAGCCAGATTAGACCCTGTCTGGCCGTTTTTCTGCGGACTTGCTTAGTCTAAACTCCAGTTTTGACTGTGGCTGATAATGGCAATGGTCAGAAGTTCAAGACTCATGTGGAGTTGGATCTGGAGGGGAATCAGCGATCGGTGCAGGATGCGCTGGGTCGAATTGTGATGAGGTATGACTATGACATGCTGGGCGATCGTATTCATCAGGCCAGTATGGAGGCGGGCGATCGGTGGATGCTGAATAATGTGGCAGGTAAGCCGATGCGGATGTTGGATAGCCGAAATCATGTTTTGCGGACGGTCTATGATGCTTTGCAGCGTTCGACGCAGTTGTTTGTGAAGAAGGGTGGCGAGCCGGAGTTTTTGGCGGAGCAGACGATTTATGGGGAAGATCGGGGAGTGGCTATGAACCATCGAGGGCAGATTTATCAGCATTTTGATGGGGCGGGGGTAGCGACTAATGTGGAGTTTGATTTTAAGGGGAATTTGGTCAGTAGTTCTCGTCAGTTGGTTCGGGATTATAAAACTGTTCCCAATTGGTTGCTGAGTCCGTTGCCTGGTTTGGAAGAGGAAATTTTTAGTAGTAGTACCCGCTATGATGCATTAAATCGTCCGGTGCAGTTGGTGGCTCCTCACAGTAGTTTGCCGAATGCGAAGCTGAACGTGATGCGGCCTGGTTATAATGAGGCGAATTTGTTGGAGCGGATGGATGTGTGGCTGGGGGAAGTAACGGAGCCAACTACGATTCTCGATCCGCAATCGGCGAATTTTCAGGCGGTGGTGAATATCGATCGAGATGCCAAGGGACAGCGCACTCTAATTGAATATGGGAATGGGGCGAAGACTGAATATACCTACGATCCACAAACTTTTCGGTTGGTTCATTTAAAGACTACGCGGGGTGCGGCGGTCTTGCAGGATTTGTTTTACACCTATGATCCGGTGGGGAATATTACGCGGATTCGGGATGATGCTCAGCAGACGATCTTTTTTAAGAATCAGGTGGTGTTGCCTCATTGTGATTATAGTTATGATCCGATTTATCGGTTAGTGGAGGCAATGGGGCGAGAGCATATCGGGCAAGCTGGACAACCGCAAGAAACTAAATGGGATGATGAGTTTCGGGTGAATCTGTCTCATCCAAGCGATGGTCAGGCAATGCGAAATTATACTGAGCAGTATGTTTATGATGCGGTAGGGAATTTTGAGCGGTTAATTCATCAGGCGGCGACTGGGACATGGACTCGTGGTTATGTTTATAACGAGGGGAGTTTAGTTGAACCTGGGAAACTGAGCAATCGCTTGAGTAGCACAACTGTGGGGACAAAGACTGAACCATATAGTTATGATGCTCATGGGAATATGACGAGTATGTCCCATCTGACTTTGATGCAGTGGAATTACAAGGATGAGTTGAGTGTGACTTCGCGGCAGGCTGTGAATGCTACGCCGCCACCAATGCAAGTGCCAGAGATGACTTTTTATGTCTACGATGCTGGTGGGGAGCGGGTGCGGAAGGTGACGGAGCGGCAGAATGGGTCGCGGAAGGATGAGCGGATTTATTTGGGTGGGTTTGAGATTTATCGGGAGTTTATGGGTGTTGGGAATGAGGTGAAGTTGGAGCGGGAGACGTTGCATGTGATGGATGACAAGCAGCGGATTGCTTTAGTGGAGACTAAGACTTTTAGTGATCCCAGTGATGAATCTCCGCTGCAACTAATTCGGTTTCAGTTTGGTAATCATCTGGGTTCGGCTAGTTTAGAGTTAGATGATCAGGCTAAGGTAATTTCCTATGAGGAGTATTATCCCTATGGGAGTAGTGCTTATCAGGCGGTGGACAAGAGTGTTAAGGCTGCGGCAAATCGGTATCGCTATACGGGGAAGGAACGGGACGAGGAAACTGGGCTTTATTACTTTGGAGCAAGATACTACGCTTCTTGGATATGTCAATGGGTGTCATGCGATCCCAAATCTTTATTGAATAAAAAGCCAAAATTCAATCATTCAAGTCTTTCACCTTCTAATGAGGAGCAAAAAAATGAGATTTTTAATCTAACTGACAAAATAGGTTCGCCAAACACTACAGCCAGTAGGAATAATTTGTTGCCGGTTCTTTATGGATTTGTTGATAATAATCCAATTTGTAGGATTGATCCAGACGGGCGAGATTTTTTTGAGTGGAAAACAGTAAAAGAAGTATGGGCTGCTGCGTGGAATCCCCGCGCTGCTATGAAGACCAAAACATTGATCTTTGATGACAAAGTAGAAACTGAAAAACCAACATTTAATACCTTGGCAGTACGTTTTTCAACTAAACTAGGTCTGGTGGAAAATAAGGAACGCGAGGGATCTCAGGTTAATGCTTTTCGGCATACGCTTTGGCAAGCGCTATTGACAAAGCAATTCGACCAATCAACTGCCAAAGAATTTGCAGATTCTCATGAAAGCAATCCTGATGCCATTTCCCAAGAGGATGCTACTACAAAGGAATTTGACACCTTAAATGCAGCCGACCAATCCATTGATCTTCGTAACAACATCATTGGCAGGGAAATCGGTGAGAAAAATCGTAATGTTATTGGGGGACCTCACCAGCTTGCCAAGGTATTGCTTCAGGAGTATCACGAAAAAGGACTTTGGGTTGCAGAAAAACGCCAAGACAACGGTAAATACAAAGCCGTTTTACAGAAACTTTCAGATATAGAATTTGCGGACGCATCACAAAAGTTGTCTAACCTCGACAATCTTGGATTAAATCCTTCTGATGCTAAAAAGCGGCAAGATGTTCTGGACACACGGTGGAGTGAGCAGGTAAAACGAAAGGCAAATGAAATAACTGGTGGGATCGAATGGAGTATTAAGCGACTTTATGGAGTTCCATAAATCATCTACTCCTCACTCAAAAAATAAAAACGAGATTGACCATACAGGAAAATTCATGATAAACACAATTTGGAAATTTTTATTAAGTGAATTACTCGCCACTTACCTAGTAATAGCTTTCGATGATCGATCATTAATCACTCAAAGTCAGGATAATTGGCGATCGCCACCCATCCTAAGCCCACAACCTCATTCTTTATCGCAAACATAGCTGTCTTTCAAAACCAATACCCAAATCACTTTCACTTTCATATAGGTTCCAATCCATGACTCCTCAAGCACTCAAGTTCGCTGACAAGATCAAGTTTTTCAACTCTGTACTGAGTACCAAAACCCACCAAGATGCCGTAGATGCAGCGATCAAAGAGGCTGATGGAGATATGGCAAATGCTTTGAAAAGTTTAAAAACCAAACTACCAGCAGCCTCTTTGAGAAAAGTTGATTTGGCATACCAGTTAGAAGATTGGGCTGGGCAAAATATTCCCGTCGTTCAAGCCCTTGTCAAAAATGCTGAGATAGACAGCTTAAGGGATATAGCCCTCAACTACAACGTTAAAAAATTAGCTGATATAGTAGACAGCAAGCACTTACCAGAAGATACTGCTGGGAAAACCGCGAGCGAAAAAAAGAAAAATTTTGCCGTGGCCTTGCATCACAAACTATTTACCACTGAAACTAGTGCTGTATTGCAACGGATGGTACAAGATGCCGAAATTCCTATTTTGGATCAGACAGTAGGTGCTGGGGTGGCAAAATTCTTTGAAAACCAACCCGATTTTAATATTCGCACCACCTCGATTTATACCGCTTTGAAACATACGAAAGCCTTTGCCGGGATTGCTGAAGAGCATCAAGCTGCGGTGGTTGAGGAGTTGAAGAAACTCCAACGGGTGCAGTCTTTAAGTCCTGCCTCAGAATCCATTCCTGTCCTAATTCAGGCTAACTTGACCTCAGCATTTGGGGTAGCTGAGATGCCAGAATCTTCTTTCATTAGAGCACATGGTAAAGCGCTAGGCCAGGAAACTGCCCGCCAAGTTTATACTAATGCCATCAATAACCGCATCCGCAATGAACAGGCGTTAATGACTATGCGGGAGTCTGTTCGTGGTACTGGGTTAGCAATTATTGATGGCGATCGTTCGATGGAAGATCGGAGGGCGATGATGTTGCAAGCCTTTGCAGATAAAACAGAAGTACCAGATAACGTCAATTGGGAAAAATTATTTGGCGATATGGATGTCTGTGAGTGCGAAGAATGTACCTCAGTTTATAGCCCAGCATCTTATTTTGTAGAACTACTACAATATCTACGCAACAACACTCTTGGTCCAGATCCAGCAAGCGGCGATCCTGACCCAAAAAACAACAAGAATATTAAGCCAGGGATCAAAGGTACCCCACTGGAAAAAATGTTTCGTCGTCGCCCAGATTTGGGTTGCCTGGAACTGACTTGTGACAACACTTTCACTGTATTACCTTATATCGACCTAGTAAATGAGGTGATGGAAAGTTTTGTTGTGCATCTAGAGGAGTATGAAAAAAGTCCGGAAGAGCCAAAGCAGGCTCGGCTAGACACTTTCAATGTCGAAGATGAAACTACCAGCGAGTTGCTAGCTCAACCACAGCATACCAATTACCAAGCCTATTGCATCCTGAAAAGTGCCGTTTATCCTTTTACACTGCCCTACCATCAGCCGATCGATGCCACTCGAATTTTCTTGAAGTACTTAGGCACTAGTCGCTATGAGTTACTAAATACTTATCGAGCTGTGGATGAAGCCTGCGCGAATAATTCCTTTACATCTGAGGGGCAAAATGAACTAAAAAAACTTCATCAACAAACACTAGATCGAGCTGTGGATGCTGAGTTTTTGGGGATGACTCAAGAAGAATATATCATTCTCACTAAAGAAGCCTTCTGGCCAAAAGGCTATTTTGATATCGCCCTAGGCAAAAACCATACTGAAGAAGAGTACCAAGAGAAAATTGGAGTTAAGCCAGTCCACGAATATTATGGCTACGAGACAAAAGATGCAATGCTCGACATAGATGAAACCAATCAACTGGGACTAACATTTGTGAAAAAGCGATTCTTGCCTCTCACAGGTATTCAATATATTGATCTCGTCGAAATATTAAAAACCCAATTTATTAATCCTAATCACCCCCAAGGTGATGATCTCAAGATATTAGAGAGTATTCGCTTTAGTTATCGTTTTCTCCAAACATTGGTTGATACGAACAGCAATAATCCTAGTATTCGTTTTGCTAAGCTTGTTGCTTTTCTGGAAACAGCTCAATTTTTCGTGCCATTGCTGGATGCTTACCTTCATCCCGATCCTTGCCAAAAGCAGAAACCTGGTTGGCATCTGGAGATCAGAGACTTGCGAAAGTGGGTGTACTGCTACTTTGAGAGGATTGGCGAGTTAATTGTGCTGGAAGCAGGGGAAGGACCATATTTGCCGATCGAGGGCAGTGTCTACACAAAACTTCTCCAAGAAGCTTCTGAGCCTAAGTTTGTCGGTACTTTAAGAAAGGATGGACTAATTGTCGATGAAAATGAGGAGTTTATTGGGAGCGTTACTATTACTAGCCAGGTTATTAGAGCTGATGGACAGCTATTTATTAGTCAATTTGGAGAAGGTACGCAGCTAGAAGTTAGAGATTCAAATAGTGCTCCGATTGGCTATATCAATCAGAGTAGTATTTTGGTTAGCAAAGATAGCGAAACAACAGTGAATTGGTCGCCTGCTCAGGATACTTGCGATCTCGATAAAGTTCGTCTGGTTCACCTTGATGGGACAGCTCTATCTGATCATGAGTACGATCGATTCCAGCGTTTTATTCGACTCTGGCGTAAGCTAGGCTGGACTATCAATGAAGTTGATAAGGCTCTTGTTGGTCTATCGGCGCAAAAAGATCCTAGAGAAGGGGCAACGGCCTCAGATGATTGTGAGTATGTTGGTTTTGAAATATTTGATGATAATTGTACTTCTAGTAGTGGTGGGTTCATAAATGGTTGCAATAATAATGATTCTGAAGATTCTTGTGATGATGTAGAGCAATGGACTAATTGCGTCGAAAGAAATGATTCTATTAGTGAAATTACACCAGATTTCCTGAATCAAATTGTTGCTGTGCGTAAGCTCTTAGATTTGTCAGGGTTGAGCTTGATTCAATTGCTGGCTTTCTGGTCAGACATTAGCACTGTGGGCGAAAAATCACTCTATGCTCGTCTCTTCCTTACCCACAATTTATTAGGAATTGATAAAGTATTCAAGGCCGATCAAAGTGGTGCTTATCTAACTAAATCAGCTAAAATCTCCGATCATCTGCCTGTTTTAATGGCTGCATTGCGGCTGAAATCTGATGACATCATGAATATGATGGACAAAAAGTTTTTCGCAGAGCCTTTGACTGACCTGCTAAATCTCAAAAATGTATCAATAATTTATCGCTATAGTGTATTAGCGAAAATCTTGCATTTGCGAATAGAAGAGTTGGATGGTGCGATCGAGTTATTTGGAAAGCCTCGTCAATTCAAAATTGAAGTGCAACGGCTAGAGGTCTTCCCCGGAGGGACTCATAA
>NZ_JANPLS010000073.1:0-7830 GCF_031422475.1 Chamaesiphon sp. VAR_48_metabat_403 | reverse complement strand
AGACTGGGGTTATAATACCATTGCCGAAAAAGAAGCCGCACTCCAGCAGTCGCGGATTCAAACACTAGCACTAGCTGATTTTGCCACATTGGGCGGAACGACAAAGAAAGCCACCGCAGGCAAAAGCGAAGCTGTAGATCTCGTAACGTAATTAGTTTGAGTTAATCGAGATTATTCACTACCATAACTAATGTTTTAGTGAATAGTGGATAGTGAATAGTTTAGTTAAGCTTTTACTTCTACCCTCTAAATTAGAGCTAGTTTAAAGGTTGGATCGATCCAACCTTTTTAAGTGCTATTCTGCCATAAAATTTAATACCAGTCGATTGAATCGATCGGGATATTCTAAATAGGGATGATGTCCGCAATTAGGAAAAATATGTAATTGACTGTGGGGTATAGCTGCGGCGGCGATGCGAGCATGTTTGACGGGAATAATCCGATCGTATTCTCCCCAAATAATTAATGTTGGTCGAGCAATGTTTGGTAAACTATCGAGAATCGGTCGATAGACTTGAGGTAACACCCCTGCTAAATTAAAATTACTTTGACCGATTCTGAGAATAACGCGATTTCGCTCAGGAATGGCAAAGATTGGATAGCGCAATTCGAGCCACTCTGGCGGTAGCTGTTTACCATCATAAAAATTAGATCTCAACATTGCTGGAATCATCCACCGTCCCGGACGGAGCAAGCTAACAACTGCTGGTAAAGTAATCAGTCGAATGCCTAAACTAATTTCCTTACCAAATCCCATACTATCAACTAATACTAACTTATCGACTCGATCGGGATACAATTTGGTAAATTCTAACACAACTCCACCACCCATCGAGTTACCGATGAGAGTGGCTCGCTCGATTTTCAGAGCGTTCATAAAACCGCATAAAAATTCAGCCTGATCCGCTAGCGAATAAGATCGATCTGGATAGTCTGACTTACCCGAACCGACCATATCAAATGCATAAACCTGATGGTGTACGGCCAAAGCAGCAATATTATACAACCAAAATTCGATCGAACCATTTCCGCCATGTAGCAAAATTATCGGACTACCATCGTTACCCAGATGCCAGTATCGAGTATTAATATTATCGATCGATATATATAAATCTGGTGGTGGTGCTGCTACCAATGACTGAATGTGCATGAGTGAGGAGATAAACGTTAAAAATATCGCAGATGCCAGGTTTTAATCCATAAAATCCTCCGCCGTGCCGATCGAGATCTTGCGATCGAATGACTGAGTTGCTATAATAAAGTAATGAAGTAATAAATTAAATATATGTCACAACGTCTCAAGCGGTGGGAATCCCCCCGGAAAGAAGGGAGAAACGACAAAGGTAAGGGCGGATCGGCACGTCAACGCCAACTCAAGAAACGCACTCAAATGTTACGTCAAAAACTCAAAGACCAAGGCAAAGACCACAACAGCCAAAGTCAACATAAGAAAGGAGAGAATCATGATTCTCTCCTTTTTTTATGGGCCGACCGATCTAATTTTCAACTCTTGGTGAGCTAAAATTTTGAATAGTATCGATCGTCGGTAGATAATCTGCTTGCAAACACATGGCAAAAGATAGCAACAAAATCGCCTATCGGGAATTTGGCGAAGAAGAACCAGAAATAGAAGTTTCTGAATTACCCCCCAACCAGCACAAACTCAAAATCGAAGCCTCCAGAAAAGGTAAAGGTGGTAAAACAGTCACGATTGTCAGTGGCTTTCAAGTTTCACCAGAGACACTCATTAGCCTCACCAAGACCCTTAAAAATCAGTGCGGGGCTGGTGGCGCAATGAAGGATAATACGATCGAGATTCAGGGCGACCATCGTCAAAAATTATTAGAGATAGTGACTAAATTGGGCTATAAAGCTAAATTGAGCGGCGGTTAGAGCTTGGCGTATTTTCATAATCGATAAAGAATAATTCAGCCATTGTAGTGATTCGATCGAATCTCGAATCGTCGTAAAGTGACAAGTAATTTTAACTACGCACCGATTACGTGTCAGCGGCATGACTTACAGCCTTCGCATCATCGATATACCCAGCACCGAACGTCCCCGCGAACGCTTACTCGCACATGGAGTCAAACACCTCAAAAATGCGGAGTTAATTGCAATTTTGTTAGGAACGGGACAAGGCCCTGGTAAACTATCCGCGATCGGGTTAGGTGAATATATTCTCAATCATTTGGGTCAACATCAGCGAGATCCCCTAGAAAGATTGCGCGATGTGCATCCTCAAGAATTGATGGATATTCCGGGTGTCGGCCCCGCCAAAGCGACAGCGATTTTAGCAGCAATAGAATTAGGACAGAGAGCCTGTGTCTTGCGTCCACCCGATCGAGCTATAATCGAAAATCCCGATACTGCCGTCGCTGCGCTGAGTCAAGAGTTAATGTGGTCTACTCAAGAGCGATTTGCCATATTATTATTAGATGTCAAAAATAGACTGCTCGGTACTCAGTTAATCACGATTGGTACGGCGACCGAAACCCTCGCACCACCTAAAGAAATTTTCACCGCCATTCTCAAGCAAGGTGCTACTAAAACAATCGTCGCACACAATCATCCCTCCGGTAGCACCGAACCCAGTCAAGCCGATCTCGATCTCACGCGGCAATTACTCGCAGGCGCAAAGTTACTCGGCATTCCTTTATTGGATCACCTGATTTTAGGTGGGGGTAATTGGAGCAGTTTGCGTCAAACTACCAATCTTTGGGCAGAATTTCCGCAGGGAGATTAGCCTTTTCGATATTTAACCTCATGAATCCAAATATCCTGCAAGAGCAAATTGAATACTATCGCGAACGTGCTTCAGAATATGATGAGTGGTTCTTTCGTCAAGGTCGATACGATCGCGGTGAAGCACATCGACAACAATGGCTTACAGAGATTTCTGAAGTGGAGTCAGCTCTATTTTCGCTGGGTCTATATTTATCGGGAGATATACTCGAACTAGCCTGTGGAACTGGTTTGTGGACTCAATTTTTAGCACCTTCAGCAACTCGCCTCGTGGCAATAGATACCGCACCTGAAGTTATTGCTTTAAATCGGCACAGACTGGGCGATCGATCTGTAGAATACATAGTTGCCGATTTATTTAACTGGACACCAACTCAAAAATTCGACTTTATTTTCTTTGGCTTTTGGCTATCTCATGTCCCGATGGATAAATTTAATGACTTTTGGCAAATGGTCGGCTCTGCACTCAAGCCTGATGGTAGAGTTTTCTTTGTAGATAGTTTGTTCGATCGTACATCTCCAGCTATAAATCACGCCGAGTTACACCAACAGGGATATGCAGAACGCAAACTAAATGATGGCCGAATCTATCGAGTAGTTAAGATTTTTTATGAACCAATTCAGTTAGAAAAATCGCTCCAAGATTTAGGCTGGTCTGGTCGCATTGATGCCACTGCAAATCATTTTATTTATGGTTCGCTTTGTCTGAGTCGATCGTAGCTAATATCCTTCATCTATTTAACCTGAAGCTTATAACTAGTCTGAACTTCTTTTTTAGTAGACATCCAACCGCTAAATTTCCAGCGGAGGTAGTTATAAGCAGTTGTTGGTGCTGGTTCAGTCCCGATTTTGGGTTGAGCTGAAAAAGTTTTGCCCCCGTCGATACTAAACAACAATTCCGCACCATCGATCGCCTTGGCAGAATCTTTGAGATAATTAGTTCCGCGTGGAATCGGTTGTTTTAAGATTAAATTCTTGAGCGGGCACCGACCGTTATTTTTAGCAATTACCGTATATTTAATAATATCTCCAGGCTTGACCGAGGATTTTTCAGCGATCGGTTTAAAGACGGGTTTATTATTTTCCATCTCTTTTTTATCCGCTTTGAGCTTTAGCTCTACTCGCTGGGCAATTGGGAGCGGATCGACACAAGCTTTGGGTTTTCTAAGCCTAGCATCTGCGGGAACTTGGGAATATAGAAATGTGTTGGCAATCGTTCCAACACCAATCAGTACGATCGTCGAGAACTTGGACATGGTAATGTGCGATCGAGCGATTAGGAGATATATAGGGTCAAGACGATCGAATAACAATAAAGTTGCCATCGATATTGATGCTTTAAGCGAGGAATATACTCGTTTAGATGGAGTTGGTAAATTTCACTGCGATCGGCTGACTCTAAGAGTTTACAGGTTTATAGAGTCAGCGCACTATCTATTCTATCGATTTTTATAACCGAGTCTCAACCACCGATCGCTAAAAACCTCTATAGTATTAGCGGGCGAACCCGATCTTCTAGATCCACGCCCTTCGTGAAGATTCTCGCTTTAGAGATATTGCGCTGCCGATTGAACTGCATCAATAATTATAGACAATGAGCTTAGACTGGATTAGCCCCGCCGAACGCCTCCAATCCCTACCCCAATACGTATTTGCTCGGTTAGACGAACTCAAGGCTCACGCTCGCAACCAGGGCGTAGATTTGATTGACTTGGGCATGGGCAATCCCGATGGTGCCGCACCAGCACCCGTAATTGCGGCGGCGAAGGCAGCTCTGGATGAAGCCACCAATCATGGTTATCCCCCATTTGAAGGTACCGCCAATTTTCGGGGCGCGATCGCTAAATGGTATTATCGTCGCTATGGTGTGACTCTCGATCCCAATAGCGAAGCTTTACCCCTGCTCGGTTCTAAAGAAGGCTTGGGACACCTGGCTCTGGCTTATATCAATCCTGGCGATACGGTATTAGTCCCCAGTCCCGCCTATCCCGTCCACTTTCGAGGGCCAGCGATCGCGGGTGCTAATATTCATAATATTATCCTCAAAGCCGAGAATGATTGGGAGATCGATCTCAACGATATTCCGGTAGATGTAGCTCGTAAAGCCAAAATTCTGTTCTTCAACTATCCCAGCAACCCCACCGGAGCCACCGCTTCGCGAGCCTTCTTTGAAGATGTCGTCGCTTTTGCCCGCGAATATAAAATCTTATTAGTCCACGATCTCTGTTACGCCGAACTCGCCTTCGACGGCTACAAGCCCACCAGCCTGCTCGAAATCCCCGGGGCTAAGGAAATTGGGGTCGAGTTCCATACCCTCTCTAAAACCTATAATATGGCGGGCTGGCGCGTCGGCTTTGTTGTCGGGAACAGTCAGATTATCCAGGGACTCCGCACGCTCAAAACCAACCTCGATTACGGCATTTTTGCCGCCCTTCAGACAGCAGCACAAACAGCCCTCGAACTCCCCGACGAATACGTCATCCAAGTTCAAAACCGCTACCGCGAACGGCGCGACTTTATCATCGCTGGGTTATCGAAATTGGGCTGGAACATTAAACCCACCAAAGCCACGATGTATCTGTGGATTCCCTGCGCCGTCGGTTGGAATTCTACCGACTTCGCGCTAATGGTAATGCAAAAAACAGGGGTAGTATTTACCCCAGGTAATGCCTTCGGCATCGGCGGCGAAGGCTATGTGCGAATCAGTCTGATTGCCGATCTCGACAGGTTGGGCGAAGCACTCCAACGGCTGACAGATGCCGGAATTCGTTACGAGTAAATCGCGTCGAAATTAATGGTAGGGGTAATTTATGAAGCGGCGGTTTTATTCGGAGGTTCCCTCCGAATAAAAAAACCGACAAGACATTACCCCTACCATTAATTTCTAGCTTGCGAGACATGAGTTAAAGTGTCTGTTGACGATCGCGAAATAGTCATGACAATCTTTAGTGATGATGGGGTTCTTTCGCAAGCAAATTTAATATTGAGATATGCCAATCCAACCTGTGTGGGAAAAAGAAATCAGTGATGTATTTACCTTGATTGAGTACCCAGAAACATCCAAAGAGCCGCGCTGTCTGATTATTGGCGGGAATAGAGCTGGAGACGACAAAACTAAGACCCTATCTTTATTCTTCCAAACTTGGGGACTCGATCGCGAAACCATTACCAATCTTCAATGTTCGATCGTATTTCAAGCAGTGCTGGAAGTTGGTATCGTTGATGAGATTTCTGGCTTTACTTTTAAAGAGGCACTCGCATGGGCTGGTGATTAGTCGAGTTAAATTACAATAGATTGCAGAAATCGGAATTTAGGACGATCGATTGATTTAGGATGATAGAATATAAGTACATTAGTTGTAACAAATAATATTTTCTCCAATAGGCTTTAGTTATTGGGTCTGCTGAGAGTTAAATACAGGCAAAAGATCGGTTTGCCAAGCTCGCGCCAAGTGAGGAAAAATGAATATGAAATTATCGCGATTTGCTTCAGATCTGAGCGCGCGGGGTTTGTTATACGCGATCGCTAACGATCGCATTCACGCGCCAGTACCTCTAGATGCAGAACAAAATTGGCAACTTTGGACTGAGCCAAAATCCCCCCTAATAGAATGGTTATCGAGAGCTTATCCACCGGAATCGATGCGGATTGCTTATTTAGATAAGATGCTCGATTGCGACCATTCGCAGGGAATTGAAGCGCATTATGATGTCTCAAATGATTTTTACGCTTTATTTTTAGATACTAAATATCGATTTTATACTTGTGCAGAATTTCAAACCGATACCGAAACTTTAGAACAAGCTCAGACTAATAAAGCTAAATATTTACTGTCTTTTTTGAATTTAGCAGGAGATGAAAAACTCTTGGATTTGGGCTGTGGTTGGGGTGCGATGCTGAAATTTCTGCAAGATACCGGACATCGGGGTGAATTAACGGGCTTCACCTTATCCAAGGATCAGCAAATCTATGCCTCCCAAAAATTAGACCTAAATGTCTCTTTGACTGACTTTATCGCTACTGATTTTGCAAGTGCCGCTTACGATCGGATATTATCGATCGGATCGCTAGAACATGTCAGACCGCACGAGCTAAATCAACTCTATCAAAAAACCTATGATGCGCTCGTTCCAGGCGGATTGGCAGTACATCAATTCTTTTCCCTGACACGCGCAGCGTATCCCACTTCAATGGTGACGATTCAGTTATTTTTCCCAGGCTCCTTACTGGTGATGCACCAGACGCATATTGCCGCCGCAGAGCTAGCGGGATTCAAAATTACCCACGACTCAATTCATGACTATCGACCCACTTTACGCGCCTGGTACGAGCGACTGGTGGCAAATCAATCGCGAGCATTGGAGTTAGTCGGACTAGAAATTTTTAACCGCTACATGACTTTTTTGCCGATCTCCTGGTTGTTTTTTCAACAGCATGAAGCCGATCTTCATCGGATGGTGATGGAAAAACCCGCGTAATCGCTCAGTTTGCCTTTTGCTCTTTCCCCTCTCTATAAACTAAATCATAACTAAATAGCATCAAAAATATCTCCGTAGCCAACTCATGGTTAGAGGGTGTTTAATAGTATGTAACCGATCCTCACACCACCGGAATTCCAGGCATGTTGAAAAATATTTTCGTCTCTGGCTTAACCCTAGTCTCTGTCGTACTCACCACCGCTACCAGCACCCACGCCGAACTAGCACCAAATATCAACTCCCTGACAATTCAAAGAATCCAACGTACCGCACCCCAACAAAACAACACCTACAATCGACAAGCAGCCAATCAAGAGCAATCGCTGGAGTATGTCAAACTGGGTTGGGCGGCACAAAAAAAAGGTCAAGATCGCCAAGCCTTGATATATTACGATCGTGCCATCAAACTCGACGATACTAATGCGTACGCTTTCATGGCTAGTGCCACCTTATTCGGGAATACACCAGATGGCGTTACCTGCATGAAAGCCGCACTCTATCTATTCCAACAACAAGAAAATCGAGAAGGCTACAATATTGCGATGGGCTGGTTGAAAGAGTATGGTGCGATCGACTAAATTGTAGCGCGAATGCGTCCTCAAATCG
>NZ_JANPLS010000072.1:0-9096 GCF_031422475.1 Chamaesiphon sp. VAR_48_metabat_403 | reverse complement strand
CCCACACCCCCTTCCCCCCAAATGTCCCTACTAACCGTCCGCAACCTCTGGGTGACTTATCCGCAATCGGATTCAAGTCAGCAAGTGGTAAATGCGATTGAAGATGTCTCGTTTCGATTGGCTGCTGGCGAAAAAATTGGCTTTGTGGGCGAATCGGGGTGTGGTAAATCCACTCTGGGTAAGGCGATTATGCGCCTATTACCGACGAATTCGCGGATCGAGGGTGACATTCTATTTGAAGGGAAATCCATACCAGCGATGAATGCTGAAGCCTTGCGGCGATTTCGGGGTGAAGCTGTCGGCTTAATTTTCCAAGATCCGATGACGCGACTCGATCCGCTGATGACGATTGGCAATCACTGTCTGGAAACCCTCTACGCACACGAACCGCACCTGACTAAACAGCAAGCCAAACAACGCGCTCTAGACACCCTAGCAGCCGTCAAAATTCCTGAAGATAGGTGGAACCAATACCCCCATGAATTCAGCGGGGGAATGCGCCAGCGGGTGGCGATCGCGCTAGCTTTACTACTCAATCCTAAGTTAATTATTGCCGACGAGCCGACGACGAGTTTGGATGTGCGGGTATCGGCAGAAATCTTGCGAGAATTGACGCGGTTGTGTCAAGAACGCGAGATGGGGTTACTATTAATTTCTCACGATCTAGCGACGATCGCGACTTATTGCGATCGGATTGTCGTGATGAATAAAGGGCGCAAAGAAGAAGAAGGTACCGTCGAGCAGATTTTTGGCAATCCTCAGGCTGAATACACCCAAATTTTACTTAAATCGGCTCTTCACGTCCAGACTAACGAGCGAGTCGAAGAATTGACACCCACCGCACCACCGCTCAAAAAGCCGATTCTGACGCTCGATCGACTCCAAAAACATTACACGATCGAAACCAGCCTCATCCAGCGGATTCTAACTAACGCCAAACCCAAAATTACTAAAGCTGTCGAAAATGTCCACCTCGAACTCTATGAAGGTGAAATCTTCGGGCTAGTCGGCGAATCGGGGTGTGGTAAAAGTACCCTGTCGCGAACGATTTTGCAACTAGTTCCCGCAACGGGCGGTACCGTAACATTCTGCGGCGAAGAACTCACCACTCTATCCCCCGCTCAAATCCGATCCAAACGTCGCGAGATGCAGATGATCTTTCAAGATCCGAGCGCGTCGCTCAACCCCATGATGACTGTTGGCGAAAGCATTGCCGATCCCCTGATTATTCATCAGCTTACCGATACGCCAGCACAAACCCGATCGCAAGTACTGGCGATGCTCGAACGGGTGGGATTGAATCCAGCCGATGAATACTACGATCGTTATCCCAATCAGCTTTCAGGCGGGCAACAGCAGCGGGTAGGCATTGCCCGCGCTCTGATTACCAAGCCTAAATTAGTAATTTGCGACGAGCCAGTCAGCATGTTAGATGCCACGATTCAAGCCGAAGTACTGGAACTGATGCTAGAACTCAAGCGCGAACACAATCTCACCTATTTATTTATCACTCACGACCTCTGGTTGGCAAGATTTTTGTGCGATCGCATCGCTGTCATGAATCAGGGGCAAATTATCGAATGGGGCGATACCCAAGAAATTTTTTTTAATCCCCGCGAACCGTATACTCAAGAGCTACTAGCCGCCGCACCACTATTGGCAAAACAAGGATAACAGATTTTAAATTACTACAGAAAATTTAGACCGATGCGTGCTAGTATGACTCGCGATATCCATCATCTAAATTTTAACTATCAATCGACGATCGATAGTTAAGAAAATTGGGATACAACGTCAGCTTACCCCGCTCTATTGTTTATGACCTTCTGGACTATCATTGCTAGTATCGCCAGTATTCTGTCACTGATTTTTCATCTTAGTGGCAAAGGCTCGGCTCTGCGACAATTTACTTTACCGACTACGACGGCACTGGTTGGATACACGATCGGCAGACACCACACGGATGTAGAACAAATTTCTAATTTGTTTATCCAAGATCCGCATTTATTATTTATGTCGATTGTAATGGTGTTAGTGTTTGCACTAGCAATGTATTTAGTCGAATCGATTAAACCAGATGCCAAAATATCGTTTATATTTTTAGTTTTCTTGTCAACTATCGTCGTCCCCCAAATTATTAAAAGCTATAACGATATTGCCCCAATGGTAGCGACTCAAGACTATTTAGCACTAGCTAGGGTTAAGGAAAATGACGGTAATACCGATGAAGCAATTAAATACCTGAAAATTTATAGCAAACGCGTCGATCGAGTTGAGTTACAAAAGCAAGTAAACGATCGGATAGACAGTCTCCGCCGACAACAGTTCAAGCGGGAATCAACTACTAAGCCTAAGCTTAAAGATAATTAAATCTAGTAGCTATCTCGATCGAGTCGATACCCAATAGTTACAAAAAATTGGGTACCTAGTAGTAACTTATTCAGTTGCTACCAATCGCCAATCGATTTGGATCTGTTTGCTACGATCGCCCATTTGTGAATTCAGCGTAGCAATCATCGCGATCCGATCGAGATTGCCTTGGAGTTCTTCTTTACTATGGAAACCTTCTAGTCGGTCTAAGATTCTACCATTGGTAAATAATATTAAAGTTGGGAGAGTTCTTAGTTTATAAGTACTAGCTGACTTGAGGTTTTTGTCTGCGTTAATATTTACTAGTTTAATTTGTTCGCGCCAGCGATCGTGAAACTGAATCAGTGTCGGTTGAATTAATTGACACGGGCCGCACCAAGGTGCTCCAAAGTTGACTAATACGGGAATGGACGATGCGAGAACCTGTTCTTTGAAATTCAAATCTGTTACAAAATGGATCATACAACACGGTTGGTTGAATATTAAATATTTTCTTATATAAGTAATTATTTTAACCCTAATCAGCACGATCGGGGTATAGGGATCGGCGAATAACTAGAAGGGATCGAGGTAATAAACTTGAGAACTATGACGGATGTCGATCGATCGGATAGCCAGCAGATAGCGATCGACCTTTTAAAAGGATACCCTGGCAGCCATCTGAATCAACCACGGATGTCCCCAAGCAAACAATAGGACGAAAGCAACAACACCGATATAAGCAGGTCGGAGAAACTCAGCTAAGTTCAGCTTCTGTCTGCCGTCTAAAATCGCCAAGAAGGGCACGATCGAGGTTCTAGCTTTGACCAGTCCAAACTCCTTGCCATACCGCTGTCCCAGGCGATAATCGCCATGCCAGACTGCAAATAAATGATGGAGCATTAAACCGATCGAAGTCACTAACGTAAAACTAGTCCCGATCCAGAGCGTATGGGCGACACACCAGATTAATTGTCCGACCATTTGCGGGTGCCGAGTAATTCGCATAATTCCTGTCTCATAAATCCGGACTTGCGGTTTGAGGACGGCAGCGACTTCCAGCAGATTGAAGGTGGCTGGATACAGAAATAAAAACGAGATAAACGACAATATCCAGACGAGTGGGGCGACCCAGGGTGTCCCCTGAACTTGCCATAGTTGCCAACCATCATAACGATGATTGAAAAAGTAAATAATTAGAATAGTCGCAAATGGAATACTCACTAATGCGAATAACACGCGGTACAACCGCGCGCCAATCTTGGTTTCACCCCAAGATCTTAAAGCTGCCAGTCCGCTATGGGCGATCGCAAACCCAAGTAGCAATCCGAGTATAATTCCGTGGCTGGGTGTTAGTTGGGCTAGGGGCATTGGGGGAGATGGGGGGGGAGATGGGGGACAGGGAGACGGGGGGACTGGGGGATGTTTAATCCATAATCCAAAATTGAGAGGGGAGTTAACTTTGCTAGTAAAAGGGGCATTCTGAATAGATAGAGCGGATTGGAGACTTGTCGATCGACCGCGCTAACTATTTTGACAACTATCAGCCACTGAAACGATCGTGTCTTGGAGTTGGAAAGATTATTCCATGCCACTAATTCCTTTAAAGTTATGTTAGAGCAAGCGGCTGCTGCCTTAAATCGTCAGGACTATCAGACTGCCGCCAAGCTAATTGCCGTGTTAGTCGAGCAACGACCAGACGACCATCAAGTTCAACTGTACTCAGCAAAATTGCAAGAAGCAACAGATCGGCTCGATAATGCCCTCGAAATTTATCGAATGTTGCTCAAACATGCTGTCAATGTTAAAATTACTGCCGAGGCGCGTCAAGGAATCCAACGCATCGAACGGATTCAATCTCAAAGTCAGGCAGATGCGCTAGCGCAAGCTAGAACTGGGAGTGATGTAAATACCGCTCCAGGTTATTTAGTACTCGAACCGATATCTCAAGAACACAAGCAAGCTGTCGTAGCCAAGTTTGCCGCAATTATGGAGCTAGATCCATATAGTGCCAGACTTCAGCTTCCCAGTCGGGGGTGGCGACTGTATCGATTAGGACAAATGAGCGAATTAGAATTTTACCGCGATCGATTGCTTCAGGCGGAGATTCCTTGTTTTTGCGTCTCTCAACCCGACACGCAACAGGTGTTTGTCTTTCAGGTGGGGCACGTTAGCTCTTTTCATCCTCAAGCTACAATCGTTTGTAGCGACGATCGCAGCGAACTGCGGACAGTCAATTTTAACTGGTCGGAAGTCACGCAGATCGTCAGTGGCATGTTACCGATTTTTGAAGAAGTGATGGAAATCGACGCGCGCAATCGGACTTACCGCAAGCCCAAAGTGCTCGACTACGTGCATGTCTGCGATTTACAATTGCGAGATCGCCGGAGTATCTTTAGATTATGCTCGCAAACTTACGATTTTTCTGAGTATAAACAGGCACTCCATCAGCAGCGCGATCGAACTAATAATGGTAATCCAGACGATCGATTAAATGGCAATTTCGGTGGTTTGTCTAATACACAGCGGATTCCAGCTACCAGTCGTGACAATTGGAAAAATGTGATGGCTCAAATTAGCGAACGATTGGCTGACGTTCCGCATCAAAACAATTTTACGCCATTTGCAGATACCGCGATCGGTTATCCCGAAGCGATCGGCAGGATCGAGCCACACCTAGAGTTATTGCGTCGTGCCGATAGCAATTGGGATCGCGCTTTTCATCTGTATAGTATGCTCTCGATGTGTCGCGATCGCGATCGGGATTAAATATAGATTTGAAGTAGGGGTAATTCATGAAGCGGCGGTTTTATTCGGAGGTTCCCTCAGAATAAAAAACCGACAAGACATTGCCCCTACCAAATTTGTGCTAGAGACTACCAGTAAATTGGGCTACTATTTGCCAGGTTTGCGTTCTGCGGCCGTATTTTTAAAGGCTTTGGGTTTGTCAACCTGACGCGCTAACTCCAAAAATCCTCGCATATTCGCGCCAGGAAGACGACGGCTGCTGCTAGAAGAAGGTTTAATTAGATAGTCCGTCGCAAAGTTGGTAATCGGGGGCGCAGGAGGCGCGGTGACTACAGGCACTGGAGCTGCTTCAACCTTAGGAATTTCCGCTTTTTTCGCTGCTTTTTTATCGACTTTAGCTGCGACTGCTGCTGGTGCTGCGGATGTGGCTGCTGCGGCAACTGGTGTCGCTTCTTTAGTTACAGTTGCGGCTGGTGCAGGTGCAGCCGCTGGTTTAGCTTTAGCCTCTGGTTGAGCTTTAGCTGCGGGCTTAGACGAAGCATCTTCATCTTCTAGTTGGACAAAGAAGCCATCATTTTTACGACCAAAAAACTTTTTAAAAAACACGGTAAATTATCTCTCTCATTACATAGAATTAAATTATCAAATTTGACTGCTAGCAAGTGCAAGATAAGCTTACAAAGCTTAACAAAAGTTTACTAGCTCTCATCTTTGAGCCACTTGAGAAACTGTCACGAACAAATCGAGCCTCGATTGCTAGCCAGCCTAAAATTGAAACTAACATATCGATCGACTAAATTATCGTGGCAACTAACAGCACCATCCAGTCTAATTTTAACACCACGGCTCCCTACCGTCGAAACCCAATTCTGCTAGTACATGGCTTAATGGATACCAGCTATAAAATGCGGAAAATCTCTAGCTACCTGCAAGATTTAGGTTGGCAAGTTGCCGATATCGATCTCGATGCTAACACTGGCGATACTAGATTAGAAATATTAGCAGCACAAGTCGCCGATTTAATCGATCGCACTTTTGCCCCGCAGCAGCGCATTGACTTGCTAGGATTTAGTATGGGTGGGTTGGTAACGCGTTATTATCTGCAAAGATTGGGTGGACTCGATCGAGTCGATCGATTTATTACAATTTCTACGCCCCATCGGGGGACGATTGCGGCAAATTTTTCTGGACGAACTGGTTGTATGCAAATGCGCCCAAACAGCGATTTTATTACCGATTTGAGTAAGGATGTCGATCGCTTAAATCAGATTAATTTCACGTCCTTCTGGACACCTTTCGACTTGATTATATTACCGCCGAGTAGTTCCCAATTAGGCATTGGCACAGAACGACAATTTCCCGTAATCGCCCATCCATTAATGGTAGCCGATCGACGGGTATTAACAGCTATTCACTCTGCATTAATTCAACCGATCGCATCACCAATTTGAGTAAAATCACTTGCCCCAAAGATTGCTTCGCTATGGCTATAATATTTAAACTCTAATAAGTTAGCAAAAGGATCTTCTAAGAAAAAAGTTCGATGCTCGGTAATCGCGCCTGGAAAGCGATGTTTTGCCGATTGATAAAATTTTAGCTGTTGCGCTGTCGCGCGATCGAGTAATCCTTGCCAATCGGCTAAAGTCGGAAAAACAATCCCGAAATGGCGGGGATAAATTCCCGATTGGGTTGTTAAATCGGTTTTGGTAATGTGGGCGACTAATTGATGACCATAGAGGTTTAAAATTAGCGAATTAGCTGTCTCTCTACCCACGGTACAACCCATGCCATCGACATAGAATTTTTTAGTGTCTGGAATGTTCGCGATCGGGAATGCCAGATGAAAGATAAATTCACTCATTAGTTTACTGGTTATGAGTAGTTAGCAATTGGTTATGAAAGTGAATAGTGAAAACTCTTACTTCTTACTTAATTATTTATAGCTCTTTACTTTCTTATTAGTTTCTTTTTGCAATTGCGCGGCAATTTTAAACATCTCGATGCCATCGTGTAAATAGCTTTCGTCATAGTTCATGATGTAGAAATTTAATTCTTTAACACCATCAGCAACGCGATCGATCGTATAGTATAAATTAGCAGCAATTTCGGCAAGTAAAGACGGATTGGGCATCGAGTGAAAAATCTTATCGATCTTCTGTAGATGTTGCTGGCAATTAGTAATATACAGCTCAAAATTTGCCATCAATTCATCATCAAAAGGGTCGGCAGAAAGTTCGTGAATTTGGGTCTTGAGGGGCTTAATAATCCAATTTACCATCCGATTTATCGGTTGATAAACTTGATTCAACCATAAGATTAAATCTTCATCGATTTCTCGTCCTACCGTCCGAGGACGACGGGGGGAGTGAGTCGGATCGGATTGTTGGCGGGGAATGGCAACAGATGGCTCGAATAAATAATCGTAAGCTCTGCGCTGCCGCTCGTCGCCCAATACCTCATAAGCGGCATTCAGCTTAATAATGAGATCGGCATTAGTTTTGCCACCATTAACATCGGGATGAAATTCTTTCGCCAACCGCCGATAAGATTGTTTGATCTCATCAGCAGTGGCTTGAGGAGAGACTTGGAGAACTTGGTAGTGCGTTTCTGACATCGATCTAGGGATTAGGCTTTAGCGAAAAGTGCTTTACTTGGGGAAACCCCTGTCTTGTCTTGTCGTTTTCTTATTCGGGGGGAACCCCCGAATAAGAAAACGCCGCTGACTCACCTCTTTTGACGGGGAACCCGTCCATTCGCGTAGCGTCTCCGTTAGGAGAAGGTGAGTCGCAAGTAAAGCACCTTTTCAAGACAGGCTTTAGGCTTTAGGCTTTAGGTTTTAGGATTCAGGGTTTAAGCGATAATTGCGATGCGATTCTTCGCCAACGAAACCAGACAATTTTAAGCTTCAGGATCTTGAAATAACGGCGTACTCAGATAGCGTTCGCCAAAACTCGGCTGAATCATCACAATGAGTTTACCGCTATTTTCAGGACGACGACCGACAGCGATCGCGGCACATAGAGCCGCACCAGTCGAAATCCCCGATAATAGCCCTTCTTCTCTTGCCAGTCTACGACCGTATTCGATCGCTTGCTGGTCGGTAACGGTAATTACTTCATCGATAGCTTCAAGTTTGAGTACCTGTGGCACAAACCCCGCGCCAATCCCCTGAATTTTATGCGGCCCCGGTCTGCCACCAGATAGTACGGGGCTATTAGTTGGCTCGACCGCAATTACTTTAAATTCTGGTTTGCGCGGTTTAATAACCTCGGCAATTCCGGTAATCGTTCCACCCGTGCCGACTCCCGCAACGACGATATCGACGGTACCATCGGTATCAGCCCAAATTTCTTCGGCGGTAGTTACCCGATGAATTTGAGGATTGGCAGGGTTGCGAAATTGCTGCAACATGTAAGCATGAGGTGTCTTATCGACAATTTCCTGAGCGCGGCGAATACAGCCGCTCATCCCCTCGCTACCGGGAGTGAGTTCTAATTGGGCACCGTAAGCTTTTAATAACGCTCGTCGCTCCAGACTCATGGTTTCGGGCATGGCAATAATCAATTTATAGCCCTTCGCCGCTGCTACCATCGCGAGTGCGATGCCTGTATTGCCAGATGTAGGTTCGACTAGAATTGTTTTGTGCGGCGTAATCAAGCCTTCTTTTTCGGCAGCTTCGATCATATTGACCCCAATCCGATCTTTGACAGATGAGGCGGGGTTCATGCCTTCTAGCTTAACCACAATAGTTGCAACACAGCCTTCAGCCTGTGGGATGCGATTGAGTCTCACCAGCGGCGTGCGACCGACTAATTCAGTAATATCGTTAGCAATTTTCATAACATTAACGGCGGATAGGGGATCGAGCGGGGAGCGAAAAGTGCGTTCTTGGGGCGCGACGTTTTGGGGGGAAGCTTCCCCCAAAAAGCTCGCTTCTTTGCCCTGTCTTGTCGTTTTTATTCGGGGGCAACCCCCGAATAAAAACGCCGCAAGTGAAGC
>NZ_JANPLS010000071.1:0-15623 GCF_031422475.1 Chamaesiphon sp. VAR_48_metabat_403 | reverse complement strand
CCTGCTTGCTCGGATGTAACGGACAATGCTTGTCGGCAAGCAAGTCGCGTTCTTCTTTAAACTCCTCACAGGAAACACAGTACCAACCCTGCTGAGTGCCTTTGTAAATATCCCCGTTGTCCCATACCCGTTGAAAAAACTCATTGACGATCGTCCGGTGAGCGGGTGCGGTGGTGCGGATAAACCTGTCGTATTTGATGTCTAGCTTGCCCCACAATGAGTCAAACTCAGCCACGACGCGATCGCAGTGAGCCTGAGGATTTACCCCCGCTGCGATCGCCGTCCGCTCGATTTTCTGTCCGTGTTCGTCAGTTCCCGTAATCATTAAGACATCGCGATGCTTGAGTCTGTGCCATCTGGCGATCGAGTCAGCCGCCATCGTCGTATAAGCATGACCGATATGGGGCACGTCATTAACATAATAAAGCGGTGTCGTGACCGTAAAAGTAGATTGTGGGTGGCTCGTAGATTGATTCATAAAAACGGCTAAAATGTGGCGGACTCAAGCGAAATAAGGGACGGGCAGACTAAATTCACAAAGCAATGCCATCTAAAATTCTGAATGTAACTAGACTTTGTTGGCACGGCTCTTGAAATTGGCGAGCGCAAACGATCTAGTCCAAAGACATGAAAAAATGATGTTTGACATTAGAAAACTGCGAGCATAGAGCGTCTGGTGTAGAGTCGGTTGGATTCGGCAACTGCGTTCGGTATCGATTGCCTCTGTTTTCATAACAGGAGTAAATCGCAATCGTCGAGTGCGCTTAGACTTAGCTCTAGTCTCCATCATAAATGAGGTTGCCTAACTTCAGTGCTTCTATTAATAATTAGTAATTGGTTTGGTGTTAGAATGGGTCGATGACAAGGGTAACTAGCTCAATGGTAGAGCATCGGACTCTTAATCCGTTGGTTTGGGGTTCGAGTCCCCAGTCACCCATTTTTAGATCGCGCCCGATCTCCAAATCTAAAAATCTGCACTTATTATTCACAGATAATAAATCCTCAGCGATTGCCGTCGATCGATTAGTTAGAATTATTACTTTCGAGGGAGTGTAATCAACATTCTGCCACGGGGAGCGGCTTTGCTTCGATCCGGATGCCTGATGATTCCATCCGTAGTATCGAGCCGATCGACGATCGGCACCCCTCCGATCGGCTGTTTTACATAGATTGCAGCATTTACATTAGCTTAAAAAATTTCACAAATCTTTATCATCTGCTGGGATTAGCGTATACTACGAAAGCAAAGCTTAATCCCAGTTTTATAAGGAGCAAAAATATAATGTCCGAGGCGCAGCAGCCCCTCAGAGTCCCTAGGGAATTTTTGGGACCGCCTGATGACTTGAATCCCAATGTTTTCATGTTCTTGGGCGCAATTGCTCTAGCGACGATTTCGACAATCGGCTATTGGCAATGGCAGTTACCAGGTTGGTGTTGCTTCGGCTTCAATGTCTTGGCTCTACATATGGCAGGTACGGTAATTCACGATGCTTCTCATAATGCGGCGCATCCCGATCGGGTCGTCAATGCCGTTATGGGACACGTTAGCGCGTTAATGCTAGGATTTGCATTTCCCGTGTTTACCCGCGTTCACATCCAGCACCATGCCAACGTTAACGATCCTGATAACGATCCCGATCATTATGTGTCCACAGGTGGACCACTCTGGTTGATTGCAGCCAGATTTTTTTATCACGAGATCTACTTTTTTCAGCGGAAATTGTGGCGCAAGAACGAGCTACTAGAATGGTTTCTCAGTAGGTTAGTAGTAGGTTTGGTAATTTATTTTGCCTGTCAATATGGATTTACTGCCTACATCTTTAATTATTGGTTTTCGCCAGCATTAGTAGTCGGGCTAGCATTAGGACTATTTTTCGATTATCTACCACATCGTCCTTTTAAAGAGCGCGATCGGTGGAAAAATGCCCGTGTTTATCCCGGTGCGATCCTCAATATCCTCATTTTCGGGCAAAATTACCACTTAATTCATCACTTATGGCCGTCAATCCCCTGGTATAAGTATCAAGCTGCTTATCAGGCGACCAAACCACTCCTCGAATCAAAAGGGTGCCATCAGTCGCTAGGATTATTACAGGGTAAAGATTTTCTCCATTTTGTTTACGACATATTTTTGGGGATTAGATTTCACCATAAATCCGAACCAGTTAAATCTTCGCAGCAGGAACATTAGAGTTCGATCGGTTGATGACATTGAGATTGACGCATATTGGGTTGGGTGAATTACCCAACCCAATATTTATATGGGAATTAAATTGCGATCGGCTCGATCGTCAAGAACTATACACTCAGTAAAGATCGGATGAATTGGCAAACCTGCAAAAGGGCACGAGCTATAGCTATCAGCACATTGCTACCAAAAGCAAACCGTGTTCAATAAAATTGCTCGGCGAGCCAATCGAGTAACAAATTTGACTCTTCGTGCTAAAATTGCTGCTTAATTGCTGAAGATCGATCGTATTTATTACCTAATTCCTGTAGAATTTAAGCAAAAATAAGTAACCCCGACCGCAATCTCTCGCAATTTGGAGGAAAAACCTATCAGTAGCATAACCACAACCCAAAATATGTTAACAACAGAACAGTCTGTCATTCACATCTGGGGTCAGAACCCGTTATCAGGGGAAGTAAAAATCAGTGGTGCGAAGAATTCAGCACTAGTCGTCATGGCTGGAGCACTACTGTGTTCGAGCGGCTGTAGGCTTCAGAACATTCCGGGGCTGGTAGATGTCGATAAAATGTGCCAGATTATCGAAGCATTGGGCGTGAAGATTCAACGCAATGGCGACATCCTCGACTTCGATACCACGGGTTTTAACTGCCATACACCGCCCTTTGAATTGGTTTCCAAGTTGCGGGCAGCGTTTTTTGCGATCGGCCCGATTTTAGCCCGGTTGGGAGTCGCCAAAGTACCAATGCCTGGAGGTTGCTCGATCGGTGCTAGACCGATCGAATTACACGTCCGAGGATTGCAGGCGATGGGTGCCCATGTCGAAATCGAGCATGGCATCGTCAATGCCTATCTCACTGGGTCGAATAAACGCCTGCAAGGGGCGAAAATCTATCTAGATTACCCAAGTGTCGGCGCGACGGAAACATTGATGATGGCGGCGACGCTAGCCGAGGGTGAGACAATCTTAGAGAACGCTGCCAAGGAACCGGAAGTTGTCGATTTGGCAAATTTCTGTATTGCGATGGGTGCCAAAATTACTGGTGCGGGTACCGATCGGATTACGATTGCGGGTGTCACCGAACTTCACTCCGCCGACTACACGATCATCGCCGATCGGGTCGAAGCTGCTACATTTTTAGTCGCTGGCGCGATTACCAATTCGGAATTGAGCATGTTTCCCGTCATCCCCGGACATCTGACAGCCGCGATCGCTAAATTAAAGCAGATCGGTGCTAATGTCGAGATCGATGCACCCGATCGCATTCGGGTAATTCCCACCGGAACCCTCAAAGGTACAGATATCGAAACGCTCCCTTACCCAGCATTTCCGACCGATATGCAAGCCCAATTTATGGCACTATTAGCCGTAAGCGACGGCAACAGCGTCATTACCGAAACCGTGTTTGAAAATCGACTTCAACATGTCGCCGAACTCAAACGGATGGGAGCTAATATTCGCGTCAAAGGCAATCACGCGATCGTCGAAGGTGTCCCCCTCCTATCGGGAGCGACAGTTACCGCCACCGATCTGCGAGCTTCCGCAGCACTGGTACTAGCGGGTTTAGCCGCTCACGGCAAAACCACAATTCAAGATTTACATCACCTCGATCGCGGTTACGACAACCTCGAAGCCAAAATGCGAAACCTGGGAGCCAAAATCGAACGGGTAAAAGTCAATGCTGAGGGTGAAACTATCTATCGCTATCCTCAGACTACCGTATTGGTTTAGCTGTTAGGTGTTAGCTGTTAGAGGAACTTCGGCGGTATGTATATTCCCGAAAACCCAATACCTAATACCTAATTACTGACTCGATCGTAAATAAACATGTATATTGTTAGGCGATCGGGATAACTTTGTGTCACGATCGAAAGTCGCTCCTATCCTCTTTCACCTACTTAGATAGATTATGCAGTTAAGATTAGGGGACACCGTACCCAACTTCACACAAGCTACTACCGAAGGCGAGATCGATTTCTTTGCCTGGGCGGGCAACAGTTGGGTAGTTTTATTTTCCCATCCCAAGGATTTTACGCCAGTTTGCACGACCGAACTCGGCGAAGTTGCCAAACTAAAACCAGAATTTGACAAGCGCAATGTAAAACCGATCGCACTGAGTGTGGATGATGTTGAATCCCATAACGGTTGGGTTGGCGATATTCTCGAAACCCAAGGTTCCGCACTTAATTATCCGATTATTGCCGATCCCGATAAAAAAGTATCCGACTTGTACGACATGATTCACCCCAATGCGAATGCAATGGTGACTGTCCGATCGGTATTTATTATCGATCCTAACAAAAAGCTCCGGTTGATGATTACTTATCCCCCCAGTACCGGACGCAATTTCGATGAGATCTTACGCGTCATCGATTCGCTCCAACTCACCGACAATTACAGCGTAGCGACTCCTGCTAACTGGGTTGATGGTGGCGACTGCGTGGTAGTGCCGACGATTTCTACCGAAGAAGCCAAGATAAAGTTTCCCAAAGGGATTACCGAACTCAAGCCTTATCTGCGGATGACTCCTCAGCCAGACAAGTAATAGGATTTTGGATTTTGCGACCCAAATCACGCAGAGGTTCCCTCCGCATGTGTTTGGGTCAAGACAGGATTGGGAAAATCCCTCTACGTCTAGAGTCTGCAACCCGTCTTTCAACACTGTTTTTAAGTGATTGAGCTTGGTAAATATATTTACCAACAATAAAAAGAGCGATCGAATTAGATTCGATCGCTCTTTCAATTAACAATAGTGCCTTACTCCTTACTCCTTCTACCCTCTGGCACCAATTTCCAGCATGAGTTTAGATTTCTTCACTCCATCCGGAATTGCCACCGGATAATCGCCTGTAAAACAAGCCGAACAAAAACTCTTAGGATCGCGATTGGTGGAGGTTAACATCCCTTCCCACGACAGATATGCTAGCGTATCGACACCGATTTGACTGGCAATTTCCGCAACGGATTTAGTTGCCGCAATTAGTTGATCTTGAGTATCGGTATCGATGCCATAAAAACAGGGATGGGTGACTGGCGGCGAAGAAATTCGCATGTGTACCTCAGTCGCACCAGCATCTCGCAACGCTTTCACCAATTTACGACTGGTAGTGCCCCGCACGATCGAATCATCGATCACAATTACTCGTTTACCCTTCAAAACATCTCTGAGTGGGTTCAATTTCATCCGAATCCCCGATTCTCGCATCTCTTGAGTGGGTTGAATAAAAGTACGTCCGACATAGCGATTTTTAATCAAGCCTTCAGCGTAGGGAATCCCTGATTTTTGCGAAAAACCGATCGCCGCTGGAATGCCCGAATCTGGCACACCAATCACAATATCTGCTGGGTGAGGTGATTCTTCTGCCAATTGTTTGCCCAGTCGCATTCGGTAGCTATATAAACTCTCGTCGTTTACCCAACTGTCGGGGCGCGCGAAATAAATCATCTCGAAAATACACAGTTTCGGCTCTGGTGCTGATGCCCAATCGATCTCCGTCACGCCAGTTTCGTCAATCCATAGCAATTCGCCCGGTTTGACATCGCGATCGTAGTCGGCTCCAATAATGTCTAGCGCACAGGTTTCAGAAGCTACTACATAATGTCCGATATGGTCTGGCATTACCCCCAACACTAACGGACGAATGCCGTGCGAATCGCGGATGGCAATGATACCATCAGGAGTGGCGATCGTCAGACTGAATGCACCCACACATTGTTTGCAAGCAGCAATTGTCGCCTCAATCCAGCTCTTGCCAGCATTAACTCCTGCCGCAATAATGAGAGCAATCATTTCGGAATCGATCGTCGTAGTAGGTTCGCTACCCAGCCCGATTAGATATTCCCGTAGCTGAGTTGTGTTGACAAGGTTGCCATTATGTGCTAGAGCTAATTGTCCTAGCTTGGTTTCGACAATTACTGGTTGCGCGTTGCAACGGCGACTCGATCCGGTGGTAGAGTAGCGAGTATGTCCGATCGCTAGTTGCCCCGGCAACCCCTGTAAAATCTCTGGACTAAATACATGAGATACCAGCCCCATATCCCGATGCTCGTGGAGTTGTCGCCCATCAAAGGTGGCGATGCCCGCCGATTCTTGACCGCGATGTTGAAGTGCGTACAATCCAAAGTAAGTCAGCTTGGCAACTTCTTGCCCAGGAGCATAGATTCCAAATACGCCGCAGGCTTCTTCAGGCTTATCGGTAGCATCTTCGCGATCGGGCACAGTAGAGGGAAGTCGAACGAGATCGGCACAAGGATCGAGGCGCAAGTCGCTATCGGGAATCATGTAGTGGCTATGGTGGCGAAAGGGTGGCTAATGAGGGGGAATGGTCGATCCGGAAATTTAGCTAGTTGCAGCAGCTAATTCTATTTTAATTAACTTGCCAATTACTAGTTACAGCATAACCTAGCGAGTAACCAAATATACATAATAAATACTAAGACAGGAATTAAGTAATTCTGATGTTAGTCACACTAAAATATGGATGACTGAGTTGAAGGTAGTTGCTTCCTTTGAATGTTGTTAAGCATTGATTAAGAATCTATTAAAGATAGCACGAAATTACCAGATCGAACCTGAAAATACGATCGGGCAAACTTTTCGCCTAGCCAACTCAGCAGTTAGCCAAGCCTCTAGATCGCTAACCGATCGCTGCTATTCACAATTTATAACCGATAACTGTCATGTCAAATTCTTTCCATTGGTTAGATCTGAGTGAATATTTCGCGATCGCCTCAGCTGTAGTCGGCACGATTGCCGCTGCCACATCCTTAACCTGGATCTATGCCATCGTACCGATCCTAGTCAGTCTGATTCTCAATGCCATCAATCGCTGGAGAGCTACCCGACAGCTCCACCTGCACGAGCGAAATTTAGAACGCAAATTCGATCGCGAACTGCAACAACAAGGTGAAGTCCTCCAACAAGAAATCGCCCAAGCCCGCAGTTTTGCGACCGCCTTAGTCAAACAAACGATGGCTGCCAAAACCGCCGAGCCAGCCGCGATTGCCGCTGCCGAGCGGCAAGGGGTAGCCGTCTTGGAGCAAAAATTCGATCGCTACAAACAACTGATGCAAGAGCATGTCACGGGTGTCGAGGGCAGTCTTAAAGATGTTGTCGATCTGCTCGAAGGCAATGCCCTCACCGAGCGGGTTGAATATCTAGAACGCCATCTCACTCAAGTCTCCCAGCAATTAGGACTAGAGCCAAGCGATTTAGCCCGCACCACAGATACTCCCATTTCGATCGATGATGAGCCGGAAGTAGATATCCGCCCGTTATTAGACATGATTTCTGAAGATTTGATGTCGAGCGAGCTGCTGCCAGAAAATATCATATCGGGAGAACTCAGCGGCGACTTGTGGACGAAGCCGACTTGGAATCTGGATCGGACGATCGCCGCTCATGCCGATTGGGTGCGGTGTCTGAGTTTTACACCCGATAGTGCCAAGCTAATTAGTGGTAGTTTTGATAAAACGATTAAACTGTGGCAGCTAGATACAGGCGTGGCAATTCATACGCTTGCCGACGATCGCCGCAAAGGGGTGTTTGCACTAGCAGTCAGTCCCGATGGTAAGCTGCTAGCCAGCGGTAGTTGGGACGAACGGATCGAATTATGGAATTTGGAAACAGGTACGCTACTCCAGTATCTGACTCACCATCAAGCTTCGGTGAGATCTTTAGCAATTAGCCCCGATAGTAAAACCCTCGTCAGCGGTAGCTTCGATCGGACGATCGTGTTGTGGAGTTTACCCGATGGTAAAGTCATTAAAACTCTCACCGATCCCGAACCCATTGCCGCGATCGCCCTCAGTGCTGATGGTAAATTTTTGGTAAGTACTGGCGATGATGGTGCTGTTAAAATTTGGTCGCTGGCATCGGGGGAACCGATCGTGCGCTCTGATGAAAATAAAAATTGTATCGGTTCCCTGGTAATTAGTCCCGATGCCAAAACGATCGCCGCAGGCACGGTTAATGGCTATATCATCCTGTGGCAGCTCCAAAACATTACTAACGGTCTACCCCAACAGATCGCGCTCGCCCAGACGATTAAAGCCCATGCCGGACAAATCAATGCTTGTGTGTTCAGCCCCGACGGTCAATATTTAATTACTGGCAGTGTCGATGGTAAAGCCAAAGTCTGGTATCGTGGCGAAGATCTGCAATTCCGTGATAAAGCTAGAAGCATTCTTAAAGGCGATCCGGGTCGCTCGGTGATGTCGGTGGCAATCGCGCCCCAGAGCCAATTAATCGCGATCGGGGGTGCCGATGGTACCATTCAGCTATGGGAACGGATGTAAGTAATGATACTTAACTAGATTTGCGGTACGGACAGACACTGACTAGCAGACCGCTATTTATTCACAAAATCCAGGCCACACAACAAATTTAGCTGAATGCGACTGTTGATTTTGGCACCCGCAGAGCGCGATCGATGCCGACTTATCGCGAGCCGTCATCCCAGTCGCGTAAATTTACGTGAAAAATCTTTCTCAAAAAGCGATCGCGGATGTTGCCGATCTGACGATCTTAGGGAATAATACTGAAGACACTACCATTAGAACTTTTACACTAAATTAAATTCCAAGATATTAAATTATGCGAATTCTAGTCACAGGTGGTGCCGGGTTTATTGGTTCTCATCTGATCGAGCGATTGATGAAAGAGCAGCATGAAGTAATTTGCTTAGATAATTTTTATACGGGCACTAAGAGCAATATTAGTAAATGGTTGGGACATGCCAATTTTGAATTTATCCGTCACGATATTACAGAACCCATTCGGCTAGAAGTAGATCGAATTTATCATTTAGCCTGTCCGGCATCGCCAGTCCACTATCAGGCAAATCCCATTAAAACTATTAAGGTGAGTTTTTTGGGTACATCGAATATGCTCGGACTTGCTAAACGCGTAAAAGCGCGGTTTTTAATGGCTTCGACTTCCGAAGTTTATGGCGATCCGGATATTCATCCCCAGCCGGAATCTTATCATGGCAACGTCAATCCGATCGGGATCAGATCTTGCTACGACGAAGGCAAACGCATCTCGGAAACGCTTAGTTTCGACTATCACCGCCAACATGGTGTCGAAATTCGGGTAGCGAGAATCTTTAATACTTATGGCCCTCGGATGTTAGAAAATGATGGTCGTGTCGTGAGTAATTTTATCGCCCAATCTTTACAAGAAAAATCTTTAACCGTCTATGGCGATGGCAGTCAAACGCGCAGTTTTTGTTATGTGACAGATCAGGTCGATGGCTTGATGAAATTAATGGATGGCGACCACACTGGGCCGATCAATATCGGAAATCCTGAAGAATATACTATTTTACAACTTGCCGAAAAAGTCCGCGATAAAATTGCGCCCGATCGCGAAATTATTTTTAAACCGCTGCCTCAAGACGATCCCAAACAGCGCAAGCCAGATATTACCAAGGCGAAAACTTTGTTAAATTGGCAGCCGACTGTTTCGCTAGAAACTGGATTGACAGAGACAATTGCTGAATTCAGGCAACGGTTGGGCGTTCCAGCTTAGGTGCGATTTATGGCAATTTATAGATGAGTGTAGGATGCGGAAACTAGAGCCAGCGCAAACTATTTGCCCATCGCCACACGGAAGTTATTTAGATAAATCAGATTTGGAGACGATTTTAAAATGCGTGTTTGTACGATCGGAACGGGTTATGTTGGGCTAGTGACTGGCGCGTGTCTGGCACATATCGGCCATGATGTGATCTGTGTGGATAATAACCCTGCAAAAGTGGAGTTAATGAAATCTGGGCAGTCGCCAATCTACGAGCCAGGATTGTCGGAAATTATGACAGCGGCAATGGCGACAGGACGATTGCAGTTTACAACCGATCTCGCCTTTGGTGTCGAGCATGGCGAAATCTTGTTTATTGCTGTCGGTACGCCCCCGTTAGCTAATGGTTCTAGCGATACTCAATATGTCGAAGCTGTTGCCAAAGGCATCGGGCAACACCTCAAGAGCGACTATAAAGTTATTGTTAATAAGTCTTCCGTACCGATCGGATCGGGCGATTGGGTGTAAATGTTGGTACTCGATGGTGTTGCCGCCCGCAAGCAACCTCTAGCCGTTGGTGGGGATACTAGCTCTCAACCAGCATCTTCATTCCTGCCTCAGTTTGATGTTGTCAGCAACCCCGAATTTTTACGTGAGGGTTCGGCAATTTATGATACGCTCAATCCCGATCGGATCGTGTTAGGCAGTCACAGCCAACAAGCACTCGATCTGATGCTCAAGTTATACGCACCGATTATCGATCGTAAATTTAGTGAAGATCCGACTCTAGCAGCCGTCGCTGTCCTTACGACCGATTTAGGTTCGGCAGAAATGATTAAATATGCCGCGAATGCTTTCTTAGCCACCAAAATTAGTTTTATTAACGAGATTGCCAATATTTGCGAACGAGTTGGGGCTGATGTCACGCAGGTATCTAAAGGCATCGGCTTAGATTCGCGGATTGGGAATAAGTTTCTCAACGCTGGCATCGGTTGGGGCGGATCTTGTTTTCCTAAAGATTTAGCCGCACTGATTCATACTGGCGCAGATTATGGATACGATGCGCGCTTGCTCAAAGCAACTGTCGATGTCAATCAACAACAGCGGACGCTCGTGATTCAAAAGTTGCAAAAATCTCTCAAAATTCTCAAAGGTAAAACTATCGGTTTACTGGGCTTGACTTTTAAGCCAGATACTGATGATTTGCGAGATGCTCCCGCCCTTGATATAATACAAACACTGATCGAATTGGGCGCGAAGGTCAAGGCATACGACCCCATTGTCTCCCCACATTCGTCGGCACATTCGCTCTTAACTAATGTGACCTTAGTGGATAGCCCCCATCTGTTAGCCACCGATAGCGATGCAATCGTCTTAATGACAGAATGGGCTGAATTTCAAGATCTAGATTATCATCATTTAGCTAAGCTGATGCGATCGCCGATCGCGATCGATTGCCGAAATTTTCTATCCCCAGCACGTCTGACCGATGCGGGTTTCCAACATATTGGCATCGGTTGTTAATTAAGTTAAAATTGCCCGGTACGCCGATCTCGATCCACCGGGCTAATTAAAATATTTACCTAAGGCTACTTGAATATTTGTTGAGACCGCATAATTTTATTAATTACTCAGTAGCTTAAATCTATAAAATTTGCACGATCGAATTAATACAATCTTATCTATATTACGATCGTTCGATTTCGATTACTTCAGCCATTTGGCGGTTAGTTGCCCACCCATATCAAATATTATTCCAACATGAAAGAGAGCTTTCCTGAGTATAATCCTCCCAAACTGTTGCCGTCTCCAGTGACAGCGAAACCGCGCCCCAATGGCTTTAACGAACCTCGGCAAGAAGAAGGGATCGGTTTGGGGACGATCTTGAGTGGCTTGCGTAAATATTGGTATGCTTCGGTACTCACCACCGCACTGATGATGGGTGTAATTGGTTACGCCACTTGGAAGCAAGTACGGATCTACAGATCGGCAGTTCAAATTGCGATCGACCTTAAAGGTGGTAACAGTTTTGCCGAAAAATTAGCCGGGGGTACCGATAGCAACGGGCAATCCGAAGATCGAGCGATCGCCATCGAGACGATTACCCAATCACTCCGCAGCAAAAGCCTGATCGAGCAAGCAATTTCGACCATTCCCGATCCGAAATTGCGCCCATCCGTGGCGCAAGTATTAGCCGGATTGGCAATTCAGTCAAAGCCAGATAGTAACGTGTTGACTGTCAGCTACACATCGCTCTCACCTAACGAAATCGTTGCCGTACTCAATGAATTGAGTAAAGTTTACATCGACTATAGTATTCGTGCCAAAAAAGCGCGGACTAATAATTCGATCGGCTTTATCGAATCCCAATTACCTGCTTCCCGCAAACGGCTCGAATCTTCGGCATCGCAGATCGAGCAATTTCGGATTAAATACCGATTCGTCGATCCGGCGACATCGGCAAGTGCGCTCGATGGCTACCGTCAAAGCATCGTTGCCAAGATTAATGAATCGCGTTCTACTTACTACCAAACTCAGAAGCAGTACGAAGAACTCAAGAAACAACTCGCTGGAGTTGGGTTGACATCTGAAGGTAACTTGAGCACGACGATGTTAACTCAAGATGCTGGGTATCAAGGACTATTCACGCAGCTCAAACAGCTAGAATTAGCATACAACCAAGAAAGCGTCCGGTTTAGCCCTGAGAACCCGCTAATTGTGGCACTCAAGTCCAAACGCGATGGTGTGTTGGTATTGCTCCGAGAACGCGCGCAACAAGTCCTCAAACGCCAGATTACCGATGGCGAACTCACCCAAGGGGGGATTGCTAACTTTAGCAACAGTCTGGCGCAAACCTTAGCCAACAGACAAGCCGAACTGGAAACCAGCTTAGTTGCCCAAACAGCTCAAGCTCAGAGTTTAGAAGCAGTTTATCAACAAGTTCAGACCCAAATCGCCCAATTGCCTGGACTGCAAAAACAATATACAGAACTGCAACGGGAATACCAAATTGCCTCTCAAGAGCTGACAGCCTTCTTACAGAAAGTTCAGGAATTAAAAATCGTTAACGCCGAACAAGTCGTACCGTGGCGATTGTTAGATCCGCCAGAATTTCCCCAATTTCCAGTTTCACCCGACGTACCCCGTCAAATGGGCTTAGGGGCAATCGGGAGTATTTTAGCAGGTGTATTGGTATCTGTCGGTTTGAATAAACTCGACGATCGAGTTGACAACCCCGATAGCGTCAAGGCGATGACGGGAATGCCGATCCTCTCTCTGATTCCCAGAGTCGAAGATCTGGAGCAATCAGCATCGATGCGCGGCGGTACCTTTTTACAAACGACCAAAGGTAAGACCAAAGATTATTCTTATTGGAGCTTTGTCGAATCAATTCGGACTTTAGCATTGGGGATTGGGTTGACATCCGATCGCGAAGACAAACAAGCTGGTAAAGCCATTGCGATGACTTCTTCCCTACCTAAAGAAGGGAAATCGACAATCGTCTTCCATACGGGCAATACTTTAGCAGAACTCGGTTATCGGGTATTATTAGTGGATGCCGACATGCACAAATCGACGATCGCCCAGTTATGCGCGACATCACCACTATTCAACCGCGAAGATTGCGATAGTGAAGAGGGATTGAGCGATGCAATTCTCGGCAATCGGGAATGGCGAGATTTAGTCAGAGTCAGTCCAGAATCTAAACTAAATGTGATATTTTCTGGGCAGCAAACAGTTAGCTCGATCGTCTTATTTAATTCACCCCGGTTGTTACGATTGATGGAAGAATGGCGTAAAGAATACGATTATATTATCTTCGATACGCCCCCGATCGTCGGTGTCAGCGATACCCGATTGTTATCTACTTTAGTCGATGGTATCGTCTATATCGTCAGTCTCAACGTCGCTCAAAAACAGATTATCGATCGCGGAATCGATATTATTTCCTCGCTGAGAACTCCCGTGTTAGGTTTGGCAATCAACCGAGTTGAAAACCATCATTCTGGTTATAATAAGTACTATCAGTACTATCAAGCTGGCACCGATATCACTGGCAAAACCGATAAATCTAAAATTCTGAGTCCAGAAAAACAAGGGGTAGAAGTTTAACTCAAGCGGATATCGATCGAGGTTAGCAGTAGCGCGGAGAAAACATCAACGATCGCAGTAAATCTTCCCCTCGATCTGGTAGATCGATCGAGTGGGAAGCAGTAACCCAATCGTTTTGAATACGAGCCGATCGCCACAAAATTACATCTGATTTAAGCTCTAAAATAGGCTTGAGCTTCAAGCGGATTGGGAACGATCGTCCGATCTCCCGGTTGCCAATCTGCGGGACAAACTTCATTAGGATTGGCTTGAACGTGCTGGATTGCCTTGAGCACGCGCAGGGTTTCATCGACGCTCCGACCGAAGGAGAGATTATTAATCGTCGCGTACTGTAAAATTCCAGATCGATCGATAATAAATAAACCCCGTAATGCTGCCCCTAAATCTGGATCTAAGACATTGTAAGCAATACTAATTTCTCGTTTGAGGTCAGATACTAATGGATAATTAATATCGCCTAAACCGCCCATTTTACGTTCGGTTTGAATCCAAGCTAAATGCGAAAACTCACTATCGACCGATATTGCTAAAATCTCGGTATTGAGAGCTTGAAATTCAGCATAGCGATCGCTAAAAGCAATAATTTCGGTCGGACAAACAAAGGTAAAATCGAGCGGATAGAAAAATAAAACGACGTATTTGCGATAACTCGATAATTTGACTTGCTGAAACTGACCGTTAACGACAGCAGTTGCCGTAAAATTCGGTGCGACTTGACCTACTCTCAGGCATTCGGGATAGTTGCTCATACAATTAATTTTCTACCTAATTTAGACGGTAGAGATAAAAATCGAAAAATATTTACAATATTTAATTTAGTAGTCTTGGGCGGAAATGCTAACCGCAAAATCCAAAATCGGATAATTTAATGTTAGCCTGGAAAATGTTGTTCGTTGGCGTTCGCGTTGGCGAAGCCTGCCGTAGGCACAGCGTCTCGTTGGCGTTGGCGAAGCCTCTGCCTTAGCAGAAGCCTCTCGTTGGCGAAGCCTCTCGAAGAGAAGAGAAGAGAAGCCTACCGTAGGTAATCGCGAGTAAATCGCGCGCCCTCATTAGCGGCGAACGATGCTCGACCGAGCACTCGATCGAACATGCCCCCACCTCCAGAATTGTCAGTTAGTATGGGTCTTTTAACACGGCTATCATTATTTATCACCGACCTCGACCATACTCTAGTTGGCAATGATGACTCGCTAGATCTGCTAAATCAGATCCTCGATCGCCAGCGGCAAACCAATGGTACCAAGCTAGTTTATGCAACTGGTCGATCGCGATCGTCTTATTTAGAACTAGCCGCCAGCCAGCCGCTACTGCCCCCTGATGCGCTGATTGCGGCGGTGGGTACCGAAATTTATCTTGGTGGATCTACAGAACCAGATGCCGAGTGGGCAGATGAACTCAGCCTCAACTGGCACCGCGCAGAAATTGTGGCGATCGCCAGTCGGTTTGCCGACTTAGAACCCCAACCGCCAGCCGAACAACGACCTTTTAAACTTAGCTATTATCTTTCGCCCAATGTCGTTGCTGCTGTCGTACCGCACTTACAGGAATTGTTAGTGGAGCATGGCATCAATGCCGAAATTATCTATAGTGGGAGCAAGGATTTAGATATTCTCCCGCGCGGTGGCGATAAAGGCAAAGCAGTGCAATTTTTACGCGATCGTTGGCAGATCGATCCGATGCAGACGGTAGTATGTGGCGATTCGGGCAACGATATTTCGCTGTTCAAATACGGTACCGAGCGCGGTATCATTGTCGGCAATGCCCAATCCGAGCTAAGGTTGTGGTACGAACTCCATCCAGTT
>NZ_JANPLS010000070.1:0-4977 GCF_031422475.1 Chamaesiphon sp. VAR_48_metabat_403 | reverse complement strand
TGTTGAAAAATTCAGCAGATCCACCTTAAATAGAATGATAGGTGGAAAATTTCTGCTTTTGCACAGGGAATATGCTGAATTTTTCAGTCTATCTACCCAAATTTGGGTGAATAGGTGGAAAGTTTCCGCCCAATAATAGTTCTGCCGTCGCACACAGCATTGCTGAATGTATTATCCTCCTTTCCAAGATGCAATTCTATAACTTCACTGCTCGCAAAGCTGGCGACGAAACCATCCCAGGCATTTATCTCCAAGCCTTCATCCAAGAAGGTAGAAAGGATTATTTCGTCGTGGAAATTAAGATTTACAAAGATGGCGTGATTGATTGTTGCGGGGAAGTTGACCTTGAAGGTTTCAAGGAAAAGGTGCGAACGGGTCGGGTCAAAACCAGAGTCCCAGAAGGTGTTCGGGTCTCTATGATGGGTTCTGATATCGCCTTCACTGTTACGAATGTTAGGGCATGGGTCGAGGAAGAAGAATTTGTAAAGGAGGTTGAAGACGTAATTCGGCATCTCAATGGACAACCTAAGACACACGACCTGTGTCGAAAGGCGATGAATCGTTATGGGCAAGCTCCCACAGAAGAGAATAAAGAGCAACTCCGCCAATCATACGAAGCTGTCCCAAAGCATTTGCGAGTGTTTTTGGGAGACACTGACTCAAAGGATTGGGACTATCGGGATGTTTTGGGTATGACATGAGTCGTGCAGGCACCAACAACGGCAGAACAACTTGGATGCAGCGGACTCATAGGATTTATCTCTAATTACAAAGCGTGGCTCAAAGCCGCTGATCCAAAACGTTATACCGCTCAAATTGTCGATGGGGCGAGGTCGTAAATCTATCCATGAGTGTAAAGAAATTGACAGATTGAACTGAATCATGATAAAACTAACTAGTTGGTTCGGTCAGCAGTCTTTTATGATATCTTCACTCTCTCCCCGTGAGCGTGTGATTCAAACCGCCCTGCATCTGTTTTACACTGAGGGTTTTCATGCGGTTGGAACGAATCTAATTTGTTCTGAAGCAAAGGTGAATAAAAGTACGCTCTATCACCTCTTTCCCTCAAAAGTAGATATGGTTCTGGCAGCACTTGAAGTATACGCAAGCGACATCACTAGGAAGTTCACACAGATTGCTAAATCTAAAATGCCTGCTGAGCAAAAACTTGAGCAAATTTTTGAAACGCCCTTTCGGGCAAATCAGGATCTCAAACAACAGCTTGGGTATGTTAAAGGCTGCTTTGTTGGCAATATTGCACTTGAGCTTGCTGGCAAGGAAGAGCGGGTTAGAACCTATCTGGCGCATGTGTTTCAGACTTGGGCGGAAACAATCGAACCCATTGTGAAGGAGTTAGCTATCGATCGGGACGTTGATACTCAAAAAGTTTCTCGATCGATGATTGCTTACCTTCAAGGGGCAATCTTGTTGTCCAAGACACACAATGATCCTCAGTTCATCAAGGATTTTGCCAAGTCCGCGTCTGCACTTGTGCTCTGACTCGTACATTTCAAAATTTAATCTGCTGAAAGGACAGGTCATTTTTTAGGACTAGTTTGAACCAACTGGTTTGTTTAATTTATCGGAGATCCATCATGTCTACCTTCAATCCAATAGATCCCAAAACTGCTGATACTAATGCAAAAGCTGCTCTCGATCTTGTTGAGGCTGCCTTTGGCGGGATTCCTAACTTGATGAAAATGTTGGCGATCGCTCCCAATGTTCTCAAAGGCGTCATGGCATTCAATCAGGAAGTTACTGGTGGCGAACTTGAAACCTCTTTAGTAGAGCAAGTTGCTTTGCTGGCATCAGGGATTAATCAATGTGAATATTGTGTTGCGGTTCATGTTCATGTCGGACAACAGGCTGGACTTAGCCGTGACGAATTGATTTGTAATCTTCAAGGTGAGTCAAGCGATCCAAAATCTCAAGCAGTGCTCAATTTTACGAGAGCAGTTGTTAACAATCGAGGTCAGGTCGATCCGTCATTGGTTAATGCACTTCGAGATCAAGGTCTCAGTGATAAAGCAATCATTGAGATTGTTGGAGTAATCGGTCTTTACACCTTTTTGAATTACATAAAGCATTTGACTAAGCCAACGCTCGATTTCCCTGCTGTGGAAGAGTTTCAACGCAATGCCTTGGTGTAGCAACGCGGTATAACAGATTTGCCAAGACGTGGAATTTCATTTGACCTGCGAACGTGGAAAAATTAAGTTGGGCGAGGGTAATAATTCTGTTGGCGACTTGATTCCTGGCTATTTCGCCGAAATCGGGTTGCAAAATATCCAAGTCTATATCGGAGATAAAACCTCTCCGATGTTTCCGAGCTATGCGTCTAGAGAACAGCAAGTCAGCAAACAACAGTGTTTAGATTGGCTCGATCGAGGCACTTGGGAGCAGCATGAAGCATTACGTTATTTTCTAGCTGGCGGTGGAACAGCACTAGATTTTGAAGCTTATTGGTTGCGGATGTTGCAAGGAAATCAATTAGTCAAAGAATCCCTTCTCAATGAAACATTTCATTCCAGTGGCGGCTCGATGATGTATTTGATTTCTGGGCAGAAGCAAGGTTAAATTTAAATGGAAGAGGAAGTAGCAGCGGCTGCATAAGTTGGAGTTTAAGACAGTATTCCTCCAGACATCACAGAGATATAGGTAAATTATGAATACATCATCCAAGTACTGGTTTCCAGCTAAAAAGTATGGTTGGGGGTGGGGTTTGCCAATCACATGATAGGGTTGGGCTGTCACTGTTGGCTACTTTGTGGCGATCGTTGCGGTTGCACTGTTACTTGACCCCAGTTGAAAGTTGAGGAAGTTCCATGTCTTTCATTGATTTATTCTCCGACAAATCAGACTTGTATGCGGCTGCGCGACCACAATATCCCAAAGATCTGTATGAGTTTTTAGCATCTTGCACTAGTCCCAGAAAACGAGCATGGGACTGTGGGGCTGGCAACGGACAGTCTTCGATATCCTTAGTAGAGTATTTCTCTGAAGTTTATGCTACAGACGCTAGTGAACAGCAGATAGCCAATGCTATTCAAAAAAAATGTGTATTTTATTCAATTCAGCCTGGTGAAAAAACCAGGTTTGCAAATGATTATTTTGATATCGTTACAGTAGCTCAAGCCCTGCACTGGTTTAACCTCGATCGGTTTTGGCCTGAAGTTACGCGAGTACTGAGGAGTGGAGGAATCTTTGCTGCATGGGGTTACGATTGGTTTTCAATCTCACCTGAGATTGATGATGTTATCAAAGAAAGCATCCTAGATGTTATTGCCCCATATTGGTCGCCACGCGCTCATCTTGTGTGGGATGGCTATCGTGATGTTGGGTTTCCATTCGAGCCAATTTCAGTACCGCCGATGACCATGAAGGTATTGTGGAACTTGTCAGAACTATTGAACTACCTTCGCACATGGTCAGCAACAAGGCAATGTGTTCAGCAACAAGGTACGGAGTTCTTTGAAATCTTCAGTAAAAGATTATTAAATGTTTGGGGTCAAGCTGAAGAAAGGAAGGAAATAATAATGAACTTTCATATCATTGCTGGTCGCAATCAGTTGAAGTAGTATTGGATCTAACCAGCCGCTGCACCCGATCGCGTATGTTAGGTATCGTTAGATGATTCAGTTCAGGTTATTGATGGCAGGTGAGCTTAGTCGTTGAGCTATTGCGTGAAACTTAGTGGTGACTGCCAAAACAATATAAAAATGCCAGAAGCAAAATCTGCTCCAATCTCAATCATCTTTACCAACAAACTAACAGACCATCTTGAAGCCCAGCGCGTTCTTTATCGCAAAGGTGTCTTGGCTAAGTTGGATAAAGTTGTTGCGGTTCTGCTCTTTTGTTTTGGTGTTTATGGCATTATTCTTGTGGGCTTGCATTGGTGGACAGTTATTTGGTTTCCTCTAGCTGTAGCAGAGTGGTTCAATTTGGTGTCTCTGAGCCAGTGGCGAACAAAAATAGAATTTCAGCGCAATCCAAAGTTTCGAGAAGAATATCATTTGACTTTTTCCCGTGAGCACATTCAGTTCAAAACCGTATCGATCGATTCAACTTTGCAGTGGACGCATTATGAGCACATTATTGAAAGCCCAGATTTGTTCCTACTAATGTATGGCAAGGGTCTTTACACACTCATTCCCAAGCGGTGTTTCAGATCGACCCAGGACATAAACGCATTTCGCGATTTACTCAGCCAAACAATCGGGTTATAGTCACCGACTTGGTTGCTAGGAAGTTGTTGGAGCGGGTTAATTCAAGTTCCTGGTACGCGAGGTTTCCTGACAACAGCTCAACACAACCCTACCGCCAACGCATCGAAAACACTACGATTGGGCGTTAAACATTAAAGCTCGACCTCGAACCTGCTGATTAAATTCACCCCGATCGTAAACCACTTGCCCGCCCACGATCGTCACCGCTGGCCAGCCCGTCAAATTCCAGCCCTCAAACGGACTCCAGCCACACTTAGTCTGTAGTTCTTCGCGCAATACCGGATGGTAATTATCTAAATCTACGAGTACTAAGTCAGCATCGTAGCCCGGAGAGATCGATCCCTTGCCGACAATGCCATAAGCCTTTGCCACCGCCGTAGACATCCAGTGGGAAACTTGAGCGACAGTGCATCGTCCCTGCATTGCCTGGGTGAGCATCAGCGGCAAAGACGTTTCTACTCCTGGCATTCCTGATGGTACCTTGGCAGGCTCCAGAAAAACAGTTGTAGCAGATGCCTCCTCATCGGCTGGATTGGCGGCATTCGCCCGACCTTTTTCGGCGAGGGTATGGGGAGCATGATCGGTGGCAATAAAATCGATGACTCCATCCTGAAGGGCTTGCCACAGCACCTCATTGTCGTGGACACTCCGAATCGGCGGGTTCATCTGAATTAGTGACCCCAGCTTTTCATAGTCGCCCGTATTCAACAGTAGATGCTGCGGCGTGACCTCTGCTGTCACCCAGGCGGGC
>NZ_JANPLS010000069.1:0-14957 GCF_031422475.1 Chamaesiphon sp. VAR_48_metabat_403 | reverse complement strand
TGGCAGATCGATCCGATGCAGACGGTAGTATGTGGCGATTCGGGCAACGATATTTCGCTGTTCAAATACGGTACCGAGCGCGGTATCATTGTCGGCAATGCCCAATCCGAGCTAAGGTTGTGGTACGAACTCCATCCAGTTGACTATCATTACCTGGCAGTTACCGAGTGCGCGGGCGGCATTTTGGAAGGGCTACAATATTTCAGATTTGTCGAATAGTTGAGATCGACTCCCCTCTTAAACTCCTCCCTTTGGAAGAGCTAGAGTGGGATTCCCTTCATGTAGAGTTTTATCAAGATCTCGATCGCTCCACTAAGTTTGAATGTAATTGTAGTAAATAGAGGCACGGCAACGAATCGCGGTTGCTAAATTCAGCTATTATTACCGAGTCGATCGAAATTGCCCTCTTGACAAATAGATAAATATACTTGAACTTGACTCAATAGTACTGCTGTAAAATCTACCCCACCTCACTTACGCATTTGTGGAGTTATCGTTGGCATTGCCTTCGAGAACGAGCATCTCAGCCCGCGACTACATTGCGGTCAACCGATCGAGTCCTCTTTGAGAAGACTATCTAGAATCGATCTAGTAGTCTGGGGATTCATTACCAAACGGTGATGGAACGAAGCTGTTTTGTTTCATCCCCAAATTTTTCACCACCTCCTGACGACCTCCAAACGCCCCTATGTCAACCCTCGTCATCGTCGAATCTCCCACCAAAGCGCGTACCATCAGTAAGTTTTTGCCATCTAGTTACGTGGTAAAAGCTTCGATGGGACACGTCCGCGATTTGCCACCCTCAGCGGAAGAAATTCCGCCAGAGTATAAGTCTGAAAAATGGGCGAGCTTGGGTATCAACGTTGACTCTGGGTTCGTGCCGTTGTACATTATCCCCAAAGATAAACGCAAAATCGTTCAGGAATTGAAAACCGCGCTCAAAGGTGCCCAAGAACTGATTCTAGCCACGGACGAAGATCGCGAGGGGGAAAGCATCAGTTGGCACCTATTACAGCTCCTCAATCCCAAGGTACCGACCAAACGGATGGTATTCCACGAGATTACCAAAGAGGCGATTCAAAAGGCACTGAAAAATTGCCGCAATATCGACGAGCAAATCGTCCACGCGCAAGAAACACGGCGAATTCTCGATCGATTGGTGGGTTATACGCTCTCGCCACTGTTGTGGCATAAAATTTCTGGCGGATTGTCGGCGGGTAGAGTTCAATCTGTTGCCGTGAGATTGTTAGTAATTAAAGAACGCCAGCGGCGGGCATTTAAATCGGCGCAGTACTGGGATCTCAAAGCCTTACTGGCGCATAACAAAGCTGAATTCGACTCGAAACTGGTAACGGTCGATGGCGTTAAAATTGCCACTGGTGCAGATTTCGACCCTAATACCGGAAATCTGTTGGCGGGTAAAAAAGTCAAAGTGCTTAATGGTGCCGAAGCTAATGCCTTAGTCGAAAACCTCAAGGGCAAAACCTGGACGGTCACCGGATTGGAAGAAAAACCCGTCACCCGCAAACCCGCACCACCATTTACCACTTCTACCCTTCAACAGGAAGCCAACCGGAAACTGCGACTGTCGGCGAAGGAAACCATGCGTGTCGCTCAAAACTTGTACGAGGAAGGCTATATCACTTACATGCGGACGGATTCGGTACATTTGTCAGAACAAGCGATCGAAGCCGCCCGATCGTGCGTACTGGAAAAATACGGGCAAGCCTATCTCAGCCCCAAACCCCGCCAATACAGCACCAAATCCAAAGGTGCTCAAGAAGCTCACGAAGCAATTCGTCCGGCGGGGAGCAGCTTCCGCACGCCCAGAGAAACTGGGTTAGAAGATAAAAAACTTCAGCTTTACGATCTAGTCTGGAAACGGACGGTAGCATCGCAAATGGCAGATGCCCGTCAAACCCAACTCAGCGTAGATATACAAGTTGAGAACGCTGGATTTAGATCCTCTGGGAAGCGGATCGATTTTCCCGGCTACCTCAGGGCGTACGTCGAAGGCTCCGACGACCCCAATGCCGCGATCGAAGACCAAGAAATCATTCTCCCCGCACTAGTTAAGGGCGACAAACCCGATTGTAAAAAACTCAACGCGATCGACCACGAAACCCAACCCCCCGCCCGCTATACCGAAGCATCGCTAGTCAAGATGCTCGAAAGTGAAGGGATCGGTCGTCCTAGTACCTATGCCAGCATCATCAGTACGATTATCGATCGCAAGTACGCCCAGCTTCAAAACAATGCCTTGGTGCCCAGTTTTACCGCATTTGCAGTCACATCCTTACTCGAAAAAAACTTCCAAGATCTCGTCGATCCGACTTTCACCGCGCGGATGGAACAAACCCTCGATGATATTGCCACTGGTACGACTCAATGGCTCCCCTATTTAGAAAAATTCTACTTGGGCGAACAGGGGTTGAGAAATCAGGTAAAAATTGGTGAAGAGGGAATTGATGCCACATTAGCTCGGACGATCGATCTCGAAAATATCGATGTGAAAATCCGCATCGGTAGATTTGGGGCATTTATCGAAGCCGAATCTGGTAAAGCCTCGATTCCCCAAGATCTCACCCCCGCCGATTTAGATCCTGAAACAATCGAGATGTTGCTCAAACAAAAAAGCAGCACCCCCGATACCCTGGGCAATCACCCCGAAACTGGCGAACCGATTTATCCCAAACTCGGCCCCTTTGGTCCATACGTCCAACTTGGCGATAAAGTTGAAGATAGTAAGAAAAAGCCCAAGCAATCTTCCTTGCCCAAAGGCATGAAACTCGAAGATGTCACCCTCGAAATTGCGGTCGAACTGCTCAAGCTGCCCCGCAGCCTGGGCGTTCATCCCGAAACAGGCGGCAAACTTCAAACTAACTTGGGTCGATTCGGCCCTTATATCCTCTACGATCGCGGTAAAGAAGGTAAAGAGTATCGATCGCTCAAAGCACCCGACGACGTGCTCACCGTCACGCTAGAGCGCGCTGTGGCGATCTTGGCAGAGCCTAAAGCTGTCCGAGGTGGTAAAAAAGAACCGCTCCGGACGATCGGCAACCATCCCGACGATAATGAGCCTGTAGCGATTTTTGCTGGCCCTTATGGTAAATATATCAAACACGGCAAAATTAACGCGGGCATACCAGAAGGCGAAACAGTCGAAGGCATCAGCCTCGAAACTGCACTGAGTCTGCTAGTTGCTAAGGGTGGAGCCGCGAAGAAAACTACTACAAAAAAAGCCGCAGCCACGAAGAAAACTACGACAACGAAGGCAAAAACCACTACCACTAAGGCAAAAACCACCACCGCCAAGAAAACCACTACTGCCAAGAAAACTACGACTAAATCAAAAACTAGCTAGTCTCACATCTGGCAACAGATCCAAAATTTCTAAAAGTTAGTTGATAATAATAAAGATTCTAGTTTTTTAGGCGATCGATATGTTCCGTCAAATTCCGCTCAGTTTAGTACTCATCAATGTTGGCGGTTTACTCACGCTCGTCGGCTTTTTTGCATATGCGATCGACGATCCGACCTTCAATTTGATTGGATTTTTCTATGGTATTCCCTTGCTACTTGGCGGTTTAGCTCTCAAATCAGCCGAACTCGAACCAGTTCCTTTTACTCAGCTTACACCTGCAAATTTAATTAAGCTCAGGGACGAACAAGCCACACCCACGCTTCATCAAATTCGTAAAGATGTCACTCGCTTCCGCTACGGACAAGAAGCTCATTTAGATCTTGCCTTAGAAAAATTAGGCTTGGCTCCTAGCGATGACGATCGTCCTATTCTCAAAGGTTTAAAAGAATCAGAAGTTGGCGGTGCTTACGCACTAACTTTACAGTTTTATTCGCCATTTATGACGCTCGATGTTTGGCAAGAAAAACGCGAGAAAATTGCTAAATTTTTCGGACCAGGTGTCGATGCTAAAATTGAGCCAGATGAAGATAAAGAAGAGATTAATCTGACCTTAATTGTCGATCGCACTCCGGTTGCTGCTGCTTAATTGTAAGTTTACTTTTCTAGTCTCACTGCATACCATTGCAAGTATTCTCCTGGTGCTAAGTCCAACTCGCAACTAGTATCTAGGAGATATTTTACTTGATTTTCAATGCCATTAATTGCCAGCACGTCGATCGGTAATTCATTGGCAAATTTAGTAACAATCTCCTGAAGTTTGGCAGCCATTTCTGCTGGCGTAAGTATTTGCTCCGGTCGGTCTGTTTCTAGCAGCACGTAAGCATCGGTATTAAACATTAAAGAGTCAGACATAAGATTAAGGTATAAATGTAATTCATGAATCCAATTCTCGCACTTAATTACGAAACAGCGATCGAATCTTTGGGTACCGATTACTATGATGACGTAGTAGCCGCCGAATTTCCCCAACAGATATTAAGATTTCGGAATGATGACTTGCTAGTGCAACTGGGATTAGATCCCACCCAAGTCAGCGACGAAAATTTTATTGAAGCTTTTGGTAAATTTAGCAATCCCTCACATCCATTTCTGGCTTTACGTTACCACGGTTATCAATTTGGGGAATACAATCCTGGCTTAGGCGACGGACGTGGATTTCTGTACGGACAGGTGCGGGGTATCGATGGGGAATTGTACGATTTTGGCACTAAAGGTTCGGGGAGAACGCCTTATTCTCGCGGTGGCGATGGGATGTTGACGCTTAAAGGCGGCGTGCGCGAGGTATTGGCGGCGGAAGCCTTACATCGAATGGGAGTGAGAACTTCGCGGTGTTTGAGCATGGTGGAGACGGGTTTGGATTTATGGCGGGGGGACGAACCATCGCCGACAAGATCTTCAGTAATGGTAAGATTCAGTCGATCGCACATTCGGTTCGGTACTTTCGAGCGGTTAAATTATCTCAAGCGTCCAGATTTGAGTCGGAAGTTATTAGACCACGTTATTAACTATTATTATAGCCATTTGAGTTCGATCGATAGCAGCGAACGCTACGCTCGTTTTTATACTGAATTAGTTCAGCGCGTCGCCGAATTAGTCGCTCAATGGATGGCGGTGGGTTTTTGTCATGCGGTACTCAATACCGATAATATGTCGATTACGGGTGAAAGTTTCGACTATGGTCCCTATGCTTTTTTACCTAATTATAATCCCGATTTTACTGCTGCTTATTTCGACCATTACGGACGCTATAGCTATGGCAATCAACCTGGAATATGTAAGTTGAATTTAGAACTGCTCCAGCAGCCTTTAGGAGCAATGATAGGTGCTGCGGAGATGACTACTGCACTAGCTAAATTTGAGGGATATTATTTTCCGGCTTATAAAAAGCTGATGTTGCAGAAATTAGGCTTAGAGGGCGATACTACTCCAGTTCGGGATGAGTTATTAGTAACGACGCTGCAATTATTAGCTGATACTCAAGTCGGGTACCATCAGTTTTTCTTCGATTTGAGTCAAGCCTTTAAATTAAGATGGCAACTAGATCTTAATTCAATTTTAAATGAGACTGAATTAATGCCAGAGGTAGTGGGTAATTCAGGTTATCATAAATGGCTACAACTCTATCATCAAGCTTTGAGCGATCTACCTGAGTCTGAGTTGAATTCGGTCGGGAATATGCTCGATCGATCGAATCCTCAGACTATTTTATTACGTCCGCAAATCGAAGCAATTTGGGAAGCAATTACACAAGCTGATAATTGGGAACCTTTTTATGCGTTGTTAGCTAAGATTCGAGCGGGAAATTAGCTATTTTTAGCCATCTGAAATTAATAAAATCAACCGCAGAGGCGCGTGAAGAGCGCAGAGAAAGACAACAGAAATGAATTTAACTACTAAGTTTTTAAAAACTGCACTCATTGTCGGCGGGGGACAGGGTATTGGTTTGGGTTTCGTACGGGGGTTACTTGCTACAGCCAATGTCGAACGTGTTTATGCTACTTATCGGCGGTTAGAGTCAGCGACAGAGCTATTGGCAATCGCAGATGCACGCTTGTGTTGTTTGCAGATGGATATTACCGATGAAGCACAAATTGCAGCGGTAATTAATAAAATTAAGGCTGAAACGACTGAGCTGCACTATGTAGTTAATTCGGTAGGTGTTCTGCATGAAGGCGAGATGCAGCCAGAAAAGAGCTTGCGATATATTAACGCCGAACAACTATTGCGTTATTTTCAAGTAAATAGCGTGGGGGCGATGTTATTATTCAAACAAGTACAGCCATTACTCAAGCATCAAAATCGATCGATCTTGGCAACAATTTCGGCTAAAGTCGGTAGTATTGGCGATAATCAAATCGGTGGTTGGTATGGATACCGCGCCTCGAAAGCCGCACTGAATATGTTTATCCGTACTACGGCAATTGAATACAAACGCACTTGTCCCCAAGCAATTTTAGTCGCACTCCATCCCGGTACGACAGATACACGTTTATCGCTACCTTTTCAGCGGAATGTGCCACCTGAAAAGTTATTTTCAGTCGATCGAACTGTAGCACAATTGTTAGCTGTTATCGATCGATTAGAGCCTAGCGATAGTGGCGAATTTTTCTCTTGGGATGGCAGCCGTCTACCTTGGTAAACTGACAGGTTTAAAATATTTAACAATTTTACATGTCAAAATAGCTATTCATTTTGACAGATTAATGTCGAAGTATAACCTGTCAATTGAGTGATGCGCTCTTGAATTAAATCGGCAGATAATACATCTGAGATTTATCAAAATAACTTCTAACAAATGGCAACAGATACTACTCATAACTCTGAATTAAATCCGCCCGATATCACGCCTTCGGTCGGTACGACGATTAATAGCATCTTAATTTTATTACCTTTAACTCTCATTCTCATCGGTCTATACGCAGGCACGATTAATCCCTGATTAACGCCAGCAAGCTTCGTTTGGACATCACATTTCGGCAAGCTCAATGACCACCTGGGGATTAATCCCCAGGCTAATAGCTCAAGTCCACTGAAGTGGACTGAGGAATCTGATAGTCCACTGAAGTGGATTTGAACTACGATCGCCGCACTTTAGTTGCGTGCGGGTAGTGATTGAGCCTGTCGGAATGCAGGTAATGAACGTAGCAAACATTCTTAACCTGAGTTCAGGTTAACTAATAAAATTGAAGCTCCCGCTTTCTGATAAAAGATGAGGAGCTTCAAAACTAAGCTAATGCATTAGCATTATTACAATGGTCGATAAGTCCGGTAATTAATACTGGGGAAAATATTATCCATCGTCTCGACTTTTTCGAGCCAGCCGCTATCGACTTTCCGCGCTTGGAGATCTTCATAGAGTTTGTGGAACCGAACTAAGTGCGATCGGGTGCGGCGGATGGCATATGGTACCATCGTGCCAGTTCGCATAATAAATGCCCAGTCGGAAGATTGCGCCAGTAATAACTCGCGTGCGGCTTGATTGAGCGCGCGCCATTGCAATTCATCTTCTGGTTCCATTCGCGCTAATTCGATCATCCGTTCGGCACCCTTGTGGAGGTGAGGATATACCCATGCATTGGTTTCATTCAACCAGTACTCGTGGAAACCCTTATATCCCCAACTAGATTGAGATGGACGACATACCTGCTGGGTGGGTTGAGCGCGGAGATAATCGGCTAAATGCGTCATGCTGTAGGTACTTTGATCGTGCCAAGATTTACGGAAGAAGAAATCGATGAACCAAGGGCCTTCATACCACCAATGCCCGAATAATTCGGCATCGTAGGGCGATACGATCAGCGGCGGACGTTTCATTACTCCAGCGAGGTTTCCGACCTGTTGCTGGCGATTATACATGAAGTTCTGGGCGTGATCGGCGGCTTTCTCTTTCGCCCAATACGGATCGTAGAGAGCTTTCTCGCCGCCAGTCTTGGAAGTAATCTTGTGGTATTTAATCCCGATATTTTTCCGCTGACCGTTGGGCATGATATACGGCTTAATATAGTCGTAATCTGCATCCCAGCCTAAATCTTTATAAAATTCTCGATATTCTGGCGCGCCGGGATATCCCACCATCGACGACCATACTTGTTGAGATGATTCCTGATCTCGTCCGAAGACAGCTACCCCAGACTCGGTAAAGATCGGTGCGTAGTTACCAAAGCGCGGACGCGGACGTGCGTACATCACCCCGTGTCCGTCGGTGAGGAAGTAGCGCAAGCCAGCATCGGCAATCATCCGATCCAGACCTTCATAATAGGCGCATTCTGGCAGCCAAATTCCTTTAGGCGCGCGACCGAAATTCTCTTCATAATGTTCGCACGCCACCCGCAGTTGCGACCATACCGCCTCTGGGTACATTCGCATCAACGGCAAATAACCGTGAGTCGCGCCGCAGGTAATGATTTCGAGGTTATTACTATCTAAAAATCCTTTAAAGGCTTTAATTAAATCTCGATCGTGTCGTTCCCAAGTTTTGCGAATTGCAGCAAATTCTTTAACATAGTACTCTGCTAGGTACTTGATGTGTCCGTTATGCTCGTTGCTATCGATTTCTTTTTGAGCTAATTCTTCTAATTTAGCCAGATGTTCGTCGTATCGATCTTGGAGTAGAGGATCGCGGAGCATCGACACCAGTGGCGGTGTCATACTCATGGTAATTTTGAAGTCGATTCCGTCCCGCTTTAAGCCCTCAAAAACGTGGAGTAGGGGAATATATGTTTCGGTAATGGCTTCATACAGCCATTCTTCTTCAAGAACGAAATCGCTCTCAGGATGTCGAACGAAGGGGAGATGAGCGTGTAGTACTAACGCAACATAACCGAGTGGAGTACTCATAGAGATAGCCTGTGGGAACAGCGAATGGCAGTAGATAAGATAGCAAGATCTTATCGTTAATCTTATTTTAAGCTTTGCAGTCTCTTTTATTTTTTATTTATTCTATCTTCCCGCTCCCCGCTCCCCGCTCCCCGCTCCATAATCCCAACTCCCCAGCATAAATGAGAGTAGTTGCTTACACTTATCGATCGAACCATTACATTTTTTTAAAAGATGTTAAACTTTTGTTAACAAAATTCAAGAATTGGTTCATACTTGGATTCAATCCATGAATTATCTTTCGATGCTCTTACCGGAGAGGCTACTTCTGCTGAGGCAGAGGCTACGCCAACGACTTCGCTCAGTACAAGTCCGCCAACGAGAATGAATGTCAACCGATCGCTATTCCCCCAGTCATACATCTAAATCTTTACAGTTGCTGCTGTTTCTCGACGATCGGATGGCTAGTTCTGTCTACAATCAAGAAATTCGCGACAAATTAGTAATGCTCAATACCGAGCATTCCTTCGAGCTACAAATTGTAGATGTTGTCAAACAGCCAGACTTAGCCGAACACTATCGAGTAATTGCCACACCAGCACTATTAAAGCTTTATCCTACTCCCCGTCAGATTTTAGCAGGGAGCAATTTAATCGATCAAATTGATAACTGGTGGGAACGCTGGCAAGAAGAGCTAATTGTTAGCGGCAGTTTATCAAATAATCATAGTGGATCGATGGCGATCGATCCGCAGATAAACGAACAATTACAACTAAGTGATTCACTCGGTTACGTGAGTAAATTAATTAAGTTAACCGACGAAATTTTTACACTCAAACAAGAAAAAGCAGCATTAGTCGATCGATTAAAATTGCAAGATCGGGCGATGTCTGTGTTGGCTCACGATCTTCGCAATCCGCTCACCGCAGCCGCGCTAGCATTGGGAACGCTAGAAATAATTCATAATCCCAACGATTATCGCGCCAACTTTTTAGAACCAATTGCGATCGCTAAATTAATAACTCGTGCGCGTACTCAATTGCAAGCAATCGATCGATTAGTGCATGATATTCTCCAACCTCTAGCCTCAAATGCCCCAGAGATCGCACTATTACCTCAAAAACTCGATCTGACAAAACTGATTTTTGAGGTAGTTTCCCAACTAGATCCGCAATTTCAAGCCAAAGCGCAATTGGTGACAACCGATATTCCCCAGGATTTGCCCTTTGTTTACGGCGATACCGATAAATTACGTCAGGCGATCGCTAATTTACTCGATAATGCCAGCAAGTATACCCCCGATGGCGGTCGCATTCACATCAGTGCCCTCCATCGGAAGGCGCAAACCATTCAAGTTAGTATCGCCGACACTGGTTTGGGCATTCCTGAAGAAAATCACAAACAGATTTTTCAAGATCGGATCAGGCTCGATCGCGATCTGTCACAATCTGGTTATGGCATTGGTTTATCTGTTTGTCAGCGAATCGTCCGCGCTCATTACGGTCAAATTTGGGTAGAATCTGTACTGGGTAAAGGCAGCGTGTTTAATTTTACGCTGTTGGTATATCAGGGGTAGGCTGTAGGCTTTAGGTTTTAGGTTTTGGGCTTTAGGTTTTGGGCTTTAGGTTTTGGGTTTTAGGTTTTGGGTTTTGGGTTTTAGATTTTCCCCCGTCTCCCCGTCTCCCCGTCTCCCCTAAATTATTTTATTGGCGAGTTTGGCTGATGTGCGAAGGATCTGACAGGCTAAAATAGCGGCACCAAAGCCATTATCAATATTTACGACACCGACACCAGCGGCACAGGAGTTGAGCATTGTCAGTAATGGTGCAATGCCACTAAAACTCGCACCGTAGCCTACGCTAGTTGGTACGGCAATTACCGGACAATCTGCCAAACCAGCAACAACGCTTGGTAAAGCTCCTTCCATGCCAGCGACGACAATTAATACATCGGCATTGTCGATAATATGCCGATTGCTCAAGAGCCGATGAATCCCTGCCACGCCGACATCCCATAGCTTTTCGATCGCAAAACCGCATAAACTTGCCGTACATGCTGCTTCTTCAGCCACGGGTAAATCGGCTGTACCTGCGGTCAAAATAGTAATTTTACCTAGATGTATAGGAACGATATTTGGTGGGGCTAGAGCGCAAATTCGAGCCGTTTGGTAATAGATTAAATCGGGAATCGATCGATGCAGTTCGGTGTAGACTGCTGGTGTAATTCGAGTCGCCATTACGACAGATTGCCGTTGGCGCATCGCTGTGATAATTTTAATAATTTGATCTGGGGTTTTGTCTTCACCCCAAATTACTTCAGGAAAACCCGTCCGCTGCTGACGATTTAAATCGATCTTGGCAAATTCGTCGATCGATTCATAGCCTAACGATTGTAGTTTGGATAAGGCAAGATCGGGCGCAATTTTTCCAGCAGCAACGTCATTGAGTAAGGATTGCAGCGATTCTGACATAATCTAGGGAATGTTCGGTATGGACGACTTATCCCCTAGAGTAGCAGTACGATTAACCGTTATGTTTGCACCATTGCGTTCCGATCGGTTTTTCGGCGGGATTATCTAGCTTCCAAGTCCGATTGCCCTTTTTAATGGTACTGGCAATAATTGTCGGCGATGGTTGCGACTTTGCAGTCTGGATGCCCCGAACTTCGATCGTATCATTGACTTTGAGCGCGATGCGTTGCTGTTTGAGGGCGCGGCTCGATCCTAAGTAGGCGGTTTTTTGTTCGCCCGTAGGCATTTTGAGCCGTACCCAAGTAATAACTTCTTTAGCTGCGAGCGAGCGATCTTTATTATTATTCTCGATCGCAATTACTGTACCCGTCGTTGTGGAGATCGTTTGCGAATCCGTCATCGTCGGACGTGCGGCAATATCTCTCGACCAACAGCCTCCTTTTGGTGTCGGAGCTTCAGCTCTAGCTGAGATCGGATACCAGCAACCGATCGAGACTACTAACAGCATTGCTATTTTAATTCGGTTCATCATTTGCCGCCTCCGATAATAAATCGATCGGTCTACATACCAACATACATCAGCGAGATCTACACTGCCACTCTCTCTAGTCATAGTTCCCACCGATCGGTGGTTTATCTAAAGGTAGGTTTTTAGTTCGTACTGTTTGTGTTAATACTCTGCGATGCTGTGCCGATTCGGCACCTATAGGATATCTATCTTCTACATTTTAGCAATCCTAAATTCCAGATAACCTCCTAAGCATTTAATTCGTATTATTTATTACCAAAATCCTTACTCCTTACTCCCCGCTTCCTAAAACCTAATTCCCAAAACCATCCCCAATAACAACCCAAAACCAATCCAGACATTCTCGCGAAACATTTGGGGATAAAAAGACGGCAAAATCGTCCGTCGCTTGAGTCGGAGATATTGCCACAGCCACAAGCCAGCAGACATGCCCAGCGTCAACCAAAAAATCGACCCCAAGCCCATAATTTTGCCCGTGTAGCCCAGTAAACCCACCGTCAGGGCATAAAAAACGGCAACTGCTTCAGCGACGTATTTACCGAAGAATAGAGCACTAGACTTAACGCCAATCCGCCGATCGTCATCACGATCGGACATAGCATAGACAGTATCGAATCCCAACGTCCAAAAAATTGTCGCGCCCCATAAATACCACGTCGGCGCAGCGATACTCGCCGTCACCATCGACCAACTAATTAACACCGCAAATCCCCAAGCGACCGATAGTACCAATTGCGGCACGGGAAATACTCGTTTTGCTGCGGGATACAATAAAATTACCGGAACGGCACCTACACACAGCCAAAAAGTTAGCGGATTGAGATTAGTCGCCAAAATTGCCGCACAAATTAGTGAGACAATTAATACGCCCACGCCAGTCGCGATCGACAAAGACTTCTCAGCCAGCGGACGGTGCTTAGTGCGCTCTACATGCGGATCGATATTCCGATCCCATAAATCGTTAACCACGCATCCCGCCGCACTAGTCGCCAGCGTCCCTAAAATTACCACCCCCAACAGCGGTAACGGCGGATTTCCTTTCGCCGCCAAGCATAACCCCCACAAAGCCGGAATCATTAAAATTAATCTCCCTGCTGGTTTATCCCATCGCAGCAGTCGAATTACAGTCAGCCAAATTGGTTCGCTAGGCGGTATTGTCGTCATTTTTGTATGCGAGTGGGGGGTGTGAGAAGTGTGGGAGGCAAAAGCATTTGAGATCGATACTTAATGTAAATATAATCCATTCCCAGTCCCCCAGTCCCCCCCGTCTCCAAACTCCAAACTCCAAACTCCAAACTCCAAACTTATAAATAGCTATGACTCGCTACACACTATGTCGTAAAATTGAGGAATATTAAAAAAAACTCGCCTCGATCGATACAGTTGCGTATAATCTTTACAGAAAGCGTTGTTTTGCAAAGTATCTTCAACAAACTTTTTGGACATTTATCTAAAATTACTCGAACATGCCTCGAATACTAGTCATCGATGATGATGCAGCGATCGCTGAAATAGTCTGTATTAACCTCGAAATGGCTGGATATGAGGTCAATCAATCGCCCGACGGCATCCAGGGTCAGGCAATGGCGATCCAAATCCAGCCAGACTTAATCGTATTGGATTTAATGCTGCCTAAAGTTGATGGTTATACCGTTTGCCAGCGATTGCGTCGCGACGATCGCACGTCCGATATTCCCGTATTGATGCTGACGGCTCTAAGTCAAACCCAGAATAAGGTTGAAGGGTTTAATGCTGGTGCGGATGATTATTTAACCAAGCCATTTGAGATCGAGGAGCTACTAGCGCGGGTACGCGCCTTACTCCGCCGCACGGATCGCATTCCCCAAGCCGCCAAACACAGTGAAATTCTTAATTATGGCGAACTGACGCTAGTTCCCGAACGATTTGAGGCAATTTGGCGCAAAGCGACGATTAAGCTCACGCACCTCGAATTTGAACTGTTGCACTGTTTACTCCAGCGACACGGGCAAACAGTGTCCCCTAGTGACATTCTCCGTGAAGTCTGGGGCTACGATCCCGATGACGATATCGAGACAATTCGCGTCCATATTCGCCACCTCCGCACGAAGATGGAACCAGATCCGCGTCGTCCTAAGTATATTAAGACAATCTATGGTGCTGGCTATTGTCTGGAGCTGCAAAACGATCGCGAGGAAGACAAAACCCCGGTTAGTTAACCTAATTTGGTACCGATAGAATGCCTACGATTGAAATCGTGGCTAATGATGCAAAGTCCGCCTACGCGGACTGAATCTCCTAGTCCGCGTAGGCGGACTTTGCATTCCGAGGAGCGGTTTCTAACCGCTTTGCCTATAGGTAGCAACTTGAGTTAGTTAATTTCGATCGATAAATTACCTCCTGCCGATCGATCTGGAGATCGGTAAATTTTTAGCATTAAAATTTTTATGGGATCTTAATATTGGGTTGAATTTATTATTTGAGTTATCGAATCATGGACACAGAGGAATTTATTAGAAAGTACACTGGGGAAGGCAGAGATTTCACCGGACGGCGTTTTGGCGGTGAACGGTATGAGGAAATCTTTCGAGGTATTTACCGAGAAGCCGACTTTGACAATACCAGTTTTGATGGGTGTAGTTTTGAAGAATCCGATCTCAGCTTTGCTAAATTCCAAGGAGTTCGTCTGTACGAAACTATGTTTAAGAATTGTTTGATGGAAGGGGCTGACTTCAGTTATGCTTACTTCGGGCAAGCTGGCTTTTATAGCGTCGATCTCAGGGGAGCTATTTTCAGAAATGCCAACTTTATCGAGGGTGACTTTGATGACACCGTTCTGAGTTATGCCGATTTGACTGGAGCCAAAAACCTGATTGATGCATCTTATAAAAATGTTATTTTCTACGAAACCATCATGCCCAACGGTCAGATTTATACTGGTCGTACTTGAAGCCGATCTCGATCGAGTGGTACAGATTGGCTCTTAATACCAGCCGCGTGCGAATCCGATCGAATTATCAGCAAGATAATCGGTTATCAACCCACCGCCACCAGCCGATCGCGAGTTACCATAGATACATATAGTGCGATCTAGTGGAATAAAGACATGGTACAGTCCCAATATTACGGCGGCGACAGCTATTACCGGACACCGCCACCAGATTTACCCTCATTGTTACTCAAAGAGCGGATCGTCTACATGGGCGGCCCTTTAGTATCTTCCGACGACTACAAGCGGC
>NZ_JANPLS010000068.1:0-10829 GCF_031422475.1 Chamaesiphon sp. VAR_48_metabat_403 | reverse complement strand
GCCATTTCATGCAGGCGAATTGGCAATCCAAGCCAGATTGGGCGTACAGGATCGAATAGATAAGCAGGGACGGCAAATGATTCGGGATTATCTACCCGAACAACATCGGCAATTTTTCGATCGATTGCCTTATATAATTGTTGGTACTGTAGACGAATCGGGTAGCCCGTGGGCTTCTATTTTGGTCGGAAATCCAGGCTTTCTCTCATCTCCCGACGATCGCACATTACAGATTACCGCCACTCCGCTAGCTGGCGATCCGCTGGCAAATAACCTGGCAGCAGGTATCGATATTGGCGTATTAGGGATCGAGCTACACACTCGTCGTCGCAATCGCCTAAATGGGATCGTCACTGCTTGCCATGCAGATGGCTTTGAGATAAAGGTAAGACAATGCTTTGGGAACTGTCCGCAGTATATTCAATCACGCACGATCGAGCTAGGTTATGGTAATTTAGTTGCCACCAATTCTATTCGCGAACTGGCAATATTAGGAGCGGAAGAAAAATCGACGATCGCAGCGGCTGATACGTTTTTTATTGCCACGGCATATCAAGACGCATCGGCAGGGGCGGCAAGCGGTGTAGATGTCTCCCATCGCGGCGGTAAGTCTGGTTTCGTCCGCATCGATGACGATCTCACGTTAACAGTCCCCGACTTTTCTGGCAATCTTCACTTTAATACCTTCGGCAATCTGGCTTTAAATCCTCGTGCAGGGCTGCTGTTTGTGGATTTCGATCGCGGAGACTTAATTTACCTCACAGGCACCGCCCAGGTCATTTGGGAAGGGTCTGAAATCGCGCTTTATGAGGGGGCAGAACGATTATTTAGATTCCAGATCGATCGCGGATATCGAGTCGAAGGTAGTTTACCTTTCCACTGGTCGAGTCCAGAATTTTCACCCTTCCTCGATCGTACTGGCACTTGGCACGATCGACCCAATTGACACTCCCAACCCCCAACATGATGGAAACCAAACCACCACTACCACCTTTTACCCTCGAAACTGCTACCGCCAAAGTCCAAGCGGCTGAAGATGCCTGGAATACTCGCGATCCGGAGCGGGTGGCGTTAGCCTATACCGAAGATTCCGAATGGCGGAATCGCTCGGAATTCTTGAGCGGTAGAGCAAAGATTCGGGAATTTCTCCAGCGCAAGTGGGCTAAAGAATTAGACTACCGCCTTAAAAAACAATTATGGTGCTTTATGGATAACCGAATTGCCGTCCGGTTTGAATATGAGTGTCACGACGAGGCTGGCAACTGGTACCGTGCTTATGGCAATGAGAACTGGGAATTTGCCGAAAACGGGCTAATGATGCGACGATTTGCGAGTATTAACGATCTGCCGATTTTAGAATCCGATCGCCAGTTTCGGTGGGAAAGAGTTTAGGATTGTAGGGTAATCGATCGATCTAAAGTGAAGAAGCGTAAAAATTGCGGTCGAATTCGATCGACTGTTGAGTAAATCGGTGATAGTAGGTAGAGATAGTCGCACTCGTGCTTACTGCCTGCTGTGCGATTTGGCTAATATATATCAAAGCGACCTTATTCAAAATGTCTAATTCCATTACCGTAAATGAGACAGTTTTATCTCAACCTGTCTTAGGTTCGCGCCGTTTTAGTAACTTCTTTTGGGCGATTGTCGTTTCCATCGGCGGAATTGGGTTTTTACTGGCTGGACTCTCTAGTTATTTCAAAGTCAACTTATTACCTGTCAGTAATCCGATCTCATTGGCATTCATTCCTCAGGGCATAGCACTAACTTTCTACGGTGTCGCCGGAACTCTTTTAGCTACTTATTTATGGGTGGCAATTCTGCTCGATATCGGTGGCGGCTATAATAAGTTCGATCGCGATGCTGGCGAAATTACAATTTTTCGGAATGGTTTTCCTGGTAAAAATCGCCGGATCGAACTCAAAAGTAAGCTGGCTGACGCGCAAGCAGTCAGAGTCGATATTAAAGATGGACTCAGCCCCCGTCGTACCCTCTACGTGCGAATTGCAGGTCGTCGGGAGATTCCTCTCACTCGCGTTGGCGAACCGATTTCTCTAACTGAATTAGAAACCCAAGGTGCGAATTTAGCTCGGTTTTTAGGAGTACCGTTAGAAGGATTGTAATTTGGGGAATAGGGAATAGGGGATAGGGAATAGTGGTTCTCAGAAAATAAGCTCATCCAAATGACCAATTTTCTCAACGCTACCACAACAAGTTATCTATTGACTATTCACTATCCCCGATCGCAGTAAGATAGGATAATAACTAAGACAGATGTGGAGTTAAGCCCGATGCAAGTTGCGCTCGAAACAGTAGTCAGCGATCCGCAGGTAGATATCAGTCAAGGTAGCAATCAACGTCAGCTATCGATCGAGGTATCCGCTCTCGCCGAACCTGAAGATCGTAAATTACCATTGAATTTATGTCTGATTTTAGACCACAGCGGCTCGATGAAAGGCACGCCTTTGAGTACCGTCAAAGAAGCTGCTAAGGAATTAATTAAGGGCTTAAAACCAGAAGATCGCTTATCTGTAATCGCCTTCGATCATGAGGCGGAAGTCATCGTTCCCTGTCAGCAAGTCACAGATACCAGCGGTATTTTCGATCGGATCGATAAGTTAAAAGCTGCTGGCGGTACTGCGATCGATGCTGGCATTAAACTAGGTATCACCCAACTAATTGAAGGCAAACAAGATCGGGTGTCTCATGCCTTTTTGCTTACTGATGGAGAAAACGAACACGGCGACGATGCCAGATGTATTAAGTTAGCTGAATTTGCTACCGAGAGCAATATTACGCTCAATGCATTGGGTTTTGGTGAGAATTGGAACCAAAACATGCTCGAAAAAATCGCCGATACCGCCGCAGGGGTTTTATCTTACATTGAAGAAGCCGCTCAAGCTGTCAGCGAATTCGGGCGACTATTTAATCGGATGCAATCGGTAGGTTTGACAAATGCTTATCTCCAACTAGAATTAAAACCCAAAGTCCGACTCGCCGAACTCAAACCCGTAGCTCAAGTAGCTCCCGATACGATCGAATTAACCGTTGAAGATGAAGGTAATCTTCAAATCGTCCGCCTGGGAGACTTAATGAAAGATCTCTCGCGGGTAATTTTAGTAAATACTTATATCGGACAACTTGAAGAAGGCGAACAATCGATCGCCACCCTCCAGATCCGGTATGATGACCCTGCTAAAGGTGCAACAAATCTGTTGACTCCACCTGTGAATGTGAATGTTACTGTCACCCGCAATCATCAACCCGCGATCGATAATAACGTCCAACAACAAACACTCGCCCTCGCTAAATATCGCCAAACCCAACTCGCCGAGCAAAAACTCCAACAAGGAGATCGCGCTGGTGCGGCTACTTTACTGCAAACCGCTGCTAAAACCGCGCTGCAAATGGGCGACACCAACGCCGCTACCGTACTGCAATCTAACGCTACTATCTTGCAAGGTGGGGAAGATCTCTCAGAAGCCGAGAAGAAAAAAACCAGGATGGTATCTAAAACTATTCTGCAATAGTAGGGCTGTCGATCGAGCTATTACCCTAACCTTGAGTCTAGGGTTTATGCACAAGTCTTGGGCTTCGTTTCGAGATCTGAATCCCCCCTAACCCCCCTTGGAAAGGGGGGAACCGGATCCGGATCTTAGCCCCCTTTTGAAAGGGGGTTTGGGGGATTCCCACTAATTTCGCTTCTCACCAGAGATGTGTAGACAGGGTAGCTTTATAGGGGGTAACCAGCCGCCAAAAATCACACCAGTCGATCGATCCGTTGATAAGTGCGATCGTTTTCGGCGGGAGAACCGATCGAAATTCGCAAACCTCCCCCAGTATGCCGAATTAAGGTGCCCTGAACTTTTAGTTGCGCGACTAACTCAGTCATTGCCAGATCTGGATTTGCGCCGATAATCCGAGCGTAGATGAAATTAGCGTCGCTGCGCCATACCTGAAGCTTGTCAATCTGACTCAGCAAGCCAAATAATCGATCGCGTTCGCTGATTGTTTCGGGAATTGTCTCCAGTAATAACTGGCGATGCGCTAATACCATCTGCGCCGCCGCCAGCGAAATACTCGGTAAATTGTAAGGCAATCTTACCTGCTCTAATGTCGCAATTACCTGCGGATGCGCCACCGCATAACCCACCCGATGCGCCGCCAAGCGGAAGGCTTTAGAAAATGTCCGTAAAACAATCCAATTCGGACGGGCGGCTAATTCAGCAATTACCGTCTGCTGGCTGAATTCAAAATAAGCCTCATCGATAACTACCAAAATATCCGATGATAAGCTCCGCATCCAGTCTAATTCTGTGGTGGTAAGCGCATTACCCGTCGGTGAATTGGGATGCACCATAAAGACAACCCGAATCGGCGCAGCTTGAGGATTATCGATCGCATTTTGAGCCGCAATAACATCGACTTCAAAATTACTCGCAGATCGATCGACATTCACCACCGGGATGCCCAATGTTTGTGCCAAAATTCCATACATGCTAAAAGTCGGCGCAGCAACCAGAATACTTCCCTCGCCACCCACACAAGTCGCAATTAAAATCGATCGCAATAATTCATCCGAGCCATTCCCCACGCAAATCTGCTCAGGAACGATGTGGGTATGACTTAACGCTGATTCAGTCGCATAACTGGCGATCGCGGCTTTGAGGCTGTTATGACCCCCATCTGGATAACGATTGCTCTCGATCGCATCTACCCACAGCCGCGCTAATTCTTGCTTGAGTGCTGCGGGCAAATCGTAAGGACTTTCATTCGTATCCACTCGATCTGTCTCGATCGCGACAGATTGCCCCTCTGCCCCGCCAGGATGGGGCGTATACGCCTGTAAACTTGTCAGTTGACTCCGAATGAAGGAAAATGGCGCGACGACGCTAGGAGTGTTCGGTAGAGGGGTGGTAGTCATAGTAAACGTTGGCAAAGCCTCTGGAAACGAGAATCGAGTTGGATTTCTTATCATAGATCGATCTTCACCACAAGCAAGCCAATCTCTGATATCGCTTAAAAATATTCACTCAAAAAAAAGTTGCGATCGGGTATTGACACTCATCGAAATATATCTTATATTGGTAAATGTCTGAGGCAAGGCCCTATCGTCTAGAGGCCTAGGACACCTCCCTTTCACGGAGGCGACAGGGATTCGATTTCCCTTAGGGCTACTTAGATAACAATTCAAAAAGAGGTTAGGTAATATTTACCTAACCTCTTTTTGCGTATAAGATTTTAGGCTTTAGGGAAGAAGGGGTAAAGGGTAAAGGTTGAATTTAACTCCCCGTCTCCCCGTCCCCCCGTCTCCCCGTCCCCCATATCCCACTTCCCATCTCCAAACATGGATCCCGAATTCGTACACATTCCAGTTTTAAGCCAAGAAATAATCGCGGGATTGGATGTCGTTGCAGGTGGTTGGTATTTGGATGCTACCGTCGGCGGTGGCGGGCATAGCGAACTAATTTTACAAGCTGCGCCAGACGTAAATCTAGTCGCACTAGATCGAGATTTGCAGGCTTTAGATGCAGCCAAGTTGAGGCTCGCACCCTATGGCGAACGCGTCCAATTTTGGCATGGCAATTATGCTGACTACCAACCTGCAAACCAAAAATTTGATGGTATTATTGCCGATTTGGGTGTGAGTTCGGTGCAATTAGACTTAGCCGAGCGTGGCTTTAGTTTTCGGAATGAAGCACCGCTAGATATGCGGATGGATCGATCTCAAGGTAGTACCGCAGCAGATTTGGTCAATCATACGTCGGAAGTTGAGTTGGCGCGGATTATTTTTACTTATGGGGAAGAACGCCTATCTCGGCAAATTGCCCGCGATATCGTCGCCGGACGACCGTATACGACCACAACACAGTTAGCTTATACGATCGGAGGTGCCGTTCCCAAGTCTTATCGGTATGGGCGAATTCATCCGGCTACCCGCACGTTTCAGGCTCTAAGAATTGCTGTCAATCAGGAGTTAAGTTCGCTCGAAAAATTTTTGGCAGTTGCCCCAACCTGGCTAGAGCCTGGTGGTAAAATTGGGCTGATTAGCTTTCACAGTCTCGAAGATCGGATTGTCAAACATACTCTCCGCGAAAATGAGGGGTTAAAAGTTTTAACCAAAAAGCCAATTATCGCCACCGATGTCGAATTGGCTGCCAATCCGCGCGCTCGATCGGCTAAATTGAGATGGGCGATAAATTCGATCGCTAATATATCCTCAAACAAAAACGGCTGGTAACAATGTTACCAGCCCTGAAAGCTTAAACCCCGATTTCCCTTAGTAATGGTGAATTTACAGTTAGGTCAGCACTACTAAAAAAGAATTATTAAAATTCACGCTGCTAAACTTAAAATACTTTAGTTTAGCGGTTGGAATCTATATATCAAATATATCCTGCTTCGCCTGCTTTGTACATCAGCCATTTGATGGAACTTATTACCAGATTCGAGCGTCTGTGGCTTGACATAAAAACGGAAATGTGCGCTGGGTTTGAGCTTTGCACGGTATTTACAGACGATTTCAAGAATAGGACTCCGGATGCTCTGTCTCCAATTATACCAATCGGTGATGGACTCTACTGCGTAAATTACCTAGGATATTTGGCGTAGAGATCCGGTCGATCGCGATTACCTCCAGTAGGCTACGCCAACGGGTTTACATCTTATAATAGCTATGCTGATTCAGGCTTAGGTACCGATGTGGGGTGAATTAGTAATTCGGCGGTCGAGCGTTTTTCCACCATTTCGCGGGTAATCTTACAGCGGGTGAGATCTTTGCGCGAGGGCAACTCATACATCACATCGAGCATCAGTTCCTCGACAATGCCACGCAAGGCTCTAGCTCCGGTTTTACGGCGGTGGGCTTCTTTGGCAATTGCGCGAATGGCATCGGGGTCGAATTCGAGGGCAACATTGTCCATGTGGAGCAGTTTCTCGTACTGTTTGACCAAGGCACTACGCGGCTCAGTCAGAATCGAAACTAGGGCATTTTCATCTAAGGGTTTGAGGGTGGCAATCACGGGAACCCGGCCGATAAATTCGGGGATTAGGCCGTATTTAACTAAGTCTTCTGGCTCTAGGTACTTCATCATATCCGCAGCCCGTTGTTCGCGGTTGAGAGTTTCACCCTGCTGAATAAAGCCCATCGACTTTTTACCCAGTCGCTGTTCGATAACTTTTTCTAGTCCGACAAACGCGCCACCACAGATAAACATGATGTTGCTGGTGTCGATTTGGATGCAGTCTTGATAGGGATGCTTCCGTCCGCCTTGAGGTGGGACGCTGGCAATCGTCCCTTCGAGCATTTTGAGGAGTGCTTGCTGAACGCCTTCGCCAGAAACATCGCGGGTGATTGAGGGATTTTCACTTTTGCGGGCAATTTTATCGATTTCATCGATGTAGATGATGCCGCGCTGGGCTTCTTCGACATCTAAATCGGCGACTTGGAGCAGGCGCAGTAAGATATTTTCGACATCTTCACCGACGTATCCGGCTTCGGTGAGGGTCGTTGCGTCGGCGACGGCGAAGGGGACATCTAATACTTTGGCAAGGGTTTGGGCAAGCATGGTTTTGCCGCATCCAGTTGGGCCGATGAGCAAGATATTCGACTTTTGGAGTTCGACACCTTCGTCGGTGCCGTTAGCTTTATGAACCCCATTGACCCCCGTAGGAGCTGGGGGTGGAGTCGCATCGTTACTTTTAGCTTGGGCGTAACTGAGGCGTTTGTAATGGTTGTAAACCGATACGGAGAGAACTTTTTTAGCTTCGTCTTGACCGATGACGTGCTCGTCTAGATATTTTTTTAACTCGCGGGGTTTGGGCATCTGGCTGAGGTTCATCGGCACAGATTCGCGACGTTTGCGCGGTGGCTCGGATTTGGCGGGTGGGTGAGTTACTGGCCCATTAGGATCGAGTAATTCTTCATCGAGGATCTCATTACATAGCTCTACGCATTCATCACAGATATAGACTCCCGGCCCCGCAATTAACTTGCGGACTTGTTCTTGTGATTTGCCACAAAAAGAACATTTGAGATGAGAGTCATAGTTTTTAGGGGTAGCTGGCATATTGTTGAGCGTGCCTCGTGAAGCAATTATAGGGTACGATCTACTAGGCGATCGGAGCGATTGATTAGCGGTGACTATTAGTGCCGATCGATTGCTGATGGTAAGATAGCTATCGACAATCGATCGTTACAGTTAATTCCGTTCGATGATGCGATCTATCGCTCCATATGCTAGCGTTTCTGCTGGTGACATCCAAAAGTCGCGCTCGGTATCTTCAGCAATTTTTTGTAAGGTTTGTCCGGTATGGTGTGATAGTAAGCCATTGAGATGATTTTTGAGATAAAGAATTTCGCGTGCCTGAATTTCGATATCTACTGCTTGCCCTTGTGCGCCACCGAGCGGTTGATGGATCATAATCCGCGAGTTTGGTAAGGACATCCGTTTACCTTTGGCTCCAGCCGCTAGTAGAAATGCGCCCATACTCGCCGCCAATCCATAACAAATCGTCACGACATCGGGACGAATTTGCTGCATGGTATCATAGATTGCCATCCCTGCCGTAATCGATCCGCCAGGAGAATTAATATGTAGTTGAATATCTTTTTCAGGATCTTCAGCTTCTAAAAAGAGCATTTGCGCGACTAATGTATCGGCAACATTATCGTTGACATCGGTACCTAAGAAAATTATCCGTTCGCGTAATAATCTGGAATAAATATCGAAGGCGCGTTCGCCAACGCCAGATTGTTCTACCACCATTGGTACCACGTTGGCACCTGCATAAATTTGGCTCTGGTGATAACTGCTAATCGACCCGTGTTTAGAGTTGGATATAAGCATGGTGGAAGATATATACAAGGGAAATATATTTTTTTGAGGTTTAATTTTACCTCTCTAACTGAATTATACCAATCTCTAGAGAGTTAGGGGATTAGGTTTTAGGTGTTAGGTCTTGGGTGTTAGGTTTTGGGTTTTGAGTTTTAGTGCGAAAACTTTCACCGGATCTCTTCTTCTGCTTTACGTGCAGCTTGCCGATAACAGCCTCCTTACTCCTTACGCCCTAAAACCTAAAGGCTAAATCCTAACACCTAACACCTAATCCGCTGCTTCTGCCATGATATCAATTGCTTCTGCTTCACCCGCACTAGTTTCCTCATCATCCTCTGCTGGTTTCAAGGAACCTTGGGGGACTAATTCGACCTTGGCATGGTCTTTGAGCCAAGCGAGAGTTTGCTCTTTTTGGAGATCTTCAGTAATGTATGCGCGCAGACGATTTTCGTCGATATTCTCGCCAGCTAATTGTGGTAGTACCTCCGACATTTTAGCGACAATCGCTTCATCACTGACTACGATACCCTCTTTTTTGGCAATTTCGGCGATCGCCAGTTGCTGTTTGAGGTTATTAACTGCGTCGGTGCGGCAATTCTCCTTCATTTTAGGAATTGTTTCGCGGGTGAAGTGTTTGTTAACATCCATTCCATATTGGCTGAACTGATTCGCCATTTGGTTGAGGATATTCATTGTCTCCCGTTCGATGAGGGTTTCGGGTAAATCTGCCTCGGCAACATCAATTAGGGCTGTTTCGAGCGCGGTAATGATGTTTTGGTCGGTAGATTTTTGGGCTTGCTCTTGGAAGCGCGTGGCGATCGATTCTTGGTACTCGGTGAGAGTGTCAAAATCGCTTGCTTCTTTGGCAAAATCGTCGTCTAAGCTGGGTAATTCCTGTTCTTTAAGATCTTTGAGGATAACTTTAAAGATGGCAGGTTGAGCGGCTAAATCTTCGCGGGCGTAATCTGCGGGGAAGACGACGTTGACATTGCGAGTTTCGCCGACGCTCATGCCGACGATGCCATGCACGAGATCGCTGATAAATTTGCCTTCGGAGAGTTCGATATCAAAGTCATCGGCTTGGGCACCGCTAATTTCGGTACCATCGGCAAGCTTGCCGTTATAGTCTACTACCGCAATATCCTCTAGTCGCGCAGCTCGACCAACTACTGGAATAATTGTCGCTTTTTCGCGGCGTTGGCGATCGATAAAATCTTCAACTTGAGCTGGTTCGTAGACGATTTCTTCAGCTTTGACGACTAATCCGGTATATGTGCCTAGGGTGACGGATGGCGGTACATCGACTGTCGCCCCAAAGGTTAAAGTTTGTCCGGGGGTATAGTTTTGGAGTAATTCGTCAAAATTGGAGGTAATTTGGTAGTTACCGATAGCGGGAACTGCTTCTTGTTTAATTGCCTCATTAATCGAGGGTTCGAGCAAAGCTTCCAGAGCCATTGCCTTAACCTGAGTTTGCCCCATCCGTTGCAAGACTACTTGCCGAGGAATTTTTCCTTTGCGGAACCCAGGAATGTTGGCGTTTGTGGTCAGGTTTTTGATTGCCCGTTCGTAATATTTAGTCGTTTGGTCTCCGGTAACTTCAATCTGCAAACCAATCCGGCTGTGTTCGAGTTTTTCCTGGGTAACTTTCATGATGAGTATGTCTAACAACAGTCAATGATGATATATGGGAAGCTGGGCGATCGCGTAGTTATGATATGCTGAATCTATAGCCAGTCAGATTATTAAGGTTACCATGCCTACGTGTAGGCATATCGCTATCGCCGGATCTTATCGATATAAAATCCGCAATCGATCGGCTAAGGTGTACCTATTCGATGATAGTACATCAAAGTCAGCTTGTCGATCGGTCAACCCAGAAGTTAAATTTCTGGGGTTATTTTTATGTATTTATAGCCTCGATCGACTATTTTTGTTGGGTAGTTATCACTGGCTGACTGAAAAGGCGAACTGCGAATATCCCCCCAGCTAAAAATA
>NZ_JANPLS010000067.1:0-1557 GCF_031422475.1 Chamaesiphon sp. VAR_48_metabat_403 | reverse complement strand
CCTTGAGCGGCTCGAATATTACCGTCACTGGCATCGAGGTAGGCGGTGATGGCACTATGCCTGATCCGATGGGGAGAAACTATCTTATCGATCCCGGCTGCTTCACTAAACTCTCGCACCAAGCGATAAATAGTACTACCATCGAGTCTATGTCCCTTACTGCGGCGATCTAGGCTGGTAAATAGCGGGTCATCTGATCGATAATCTTCTCTAGCAGTCAACCATTGTGAGATCGCGACTGTCGTTGCTGGCGATAGGTCGATCTGGCTTTTTTGAATCTTGCCTTTGCCTAAAATCGATAGTCTTCCAGATTCGCTAAAATCACCTACGTCGAGGCTACAGATTTCATTGCGGCGCAAGGCATTGTCCCAGAGCAACCGAAGGATGGCATAATCTCTGATCCCTTTGACGGTGCTGCGGTCTGGAATTTGGAGCATTTCTCTAAAGCCAGCCACAGCAATCCCTGTGGTATCGCCATAACTCTCGACTTTTAAGCAAGTAACATCGGCAAGATTAAAACTACACTGCTCGACTTGACGGGCATAATCTACGAAGGATTTTAGGGCTGACAGTCGGACGTTAATCGTGCTGGGTGCTAACTTCGCTTCGATGAGTTGTTGTCGGTATTGGAGGACTTGGTAGACAGCTTCTGACTGATGTAAGGAGAGAAATTGAGCCAGGAATTCCTCGGATACTTTGCGATCATAGGTGCGACGACAGAAATCGGCAATCGCTTTACTGTAGTTTCGCCTGGTATTGGCAGAAATTTTCACTCGGAGAAAGTCAGCAAGAAGATCCGAAGAAGAACGAGCAACTTCAGGTGAGTTGGGTACTGGAATAGATTTGGATACTGGCGATCGCATGGCATTGATCGGCAAGCGATAGGAGCATTACTTGCCACAAGTACTAGCATTTTAGCGCAAATTTAGTGCGCGACAATGAATTTGTTAGTGTACTTAGCTTTCAATTATGTCCAGAATGGTTTTGTCACTGTGATTGTGATGGCGAAGGAAATCCATAACAACGCCAAGTACGCTCTCTATTAGATTGAGAAAACTGGTTAAATCGGAGACTGAGTATCATTCCTTTTCTCTCTCTAGTTACTGCGATCGATCTTGTTTTAATTCCAGCAACTATCCTGCAATTAAAAGCCACGGATATGTGCAATATTCGGCGGTGACATCAAGTGTCGATCGAGCTAGTATTAAATGAACTGAAATGGCATCAATATTCAAAAATAGAATCTCCTGTGCGTTGAACAGGGAGTATTTTAGAGTGGCTCAAATCTGTCATCCGAGCAAATTTAAAATTTATTTTCTGTCATTTCCAGCAACTAAACCGCAATTAAAAATACATCACCGTATATATACTGAGAAGCCATATAACACTTCGTTCGATCGAGGAGGTCAAAGTATATGTCGGATCGAAATAGTTCAGAATCTGCGGATAAGACAGAGCAACTAGTTGGCTTAGGTGACTTCCTTAAATATTATCAACCTGGTTCAGGAGAGAAACAAAAAGAATGGCATGAAAGAATATTACCAGGTATTCAAGATG
>NZ_JANPLS010000066.1:0-6105 GCF_031422475.1 Chamaesiphon sp. VAR_48_metabat_403 | reverse complement strand
AGCATTAGCCGTACCACGCGAGATGATTCCCAGCGGGATATTTGTACTCATCAAAGCGGCTGCTACTGCCGAGAGCGTCCCATCGCCGCCAGAGGCGATAATTGCTTCGGCTCCGCGTTCGATCGCGGCTTTTGCCAGTTCCCCTGGTTCGCAGTCGGCGGTAGTTACGACTACTTCCAAATCGATGGCGGGACGAAGCAACGACTCGATTTCGGCAAGATCGACATCGGGGTCACCTTGTCCGGCAACTGGATTAAAAATTAGGCAGGCTTTAAGTGTCATGAGCGATATCTTCTGTGGGTGAACTGAATGATGGTTCGGAGATTTTGTGGATGACTTCTAAAATTACCTGTGGATCTGTCGCTTGTTTCATGAGTTCGGCTTCTTCATCGTTACGATTTTTGACATTGGGTAAATCGGTGCGGAGTTCTTCTACTAATGAAATCAATTTGGCAATCTTTTGTTCGGTAATTAAATTGAGTTGGAGCATCAGATGAGAGCGTTCTTCGCTGACCTGTTCTTGACGATTTTCATATACCAATACTCCGGTGGAGATAAATAATGATGCTAAATCTAACCATTGTTCGCGCAGATCGAATTGTGGAAAGCTGGTAGGTAAAATATGTAAATCTACCAAATGACCGCAGATTTCCCAAATCGCAAAAAATCCGATCTGAAAGTAGAGAAATTCGGGTCTGCCAAAAATGCTGACGATTTTTTCTAAGACTCGTTGGGCGGTGGTGACTTGCTCTTGGTAACGTTCTTGGTGATGGGTAATTGCTTCAACATTTTTAATTATTTGTTCGGGAATCAGAGCATCGATGTCGGTGTCGCTTTGAGTAATTGAGGTGACAATTGAGTCGCCACTATCCGCAAAAGCTGATTTACCAACGATCGATCTGGTATCGATAATAATATTTTTATGACCGTTTTTCATCTGCTAGATTGGGAGGTAGAGGATAAAATCCAGCATATTTAAAAAGATGCTTAATAAATCTAGCTACGATTGAGACTCTGGCGATTTAATGCGGTTTAGCTGCTGAATCCGCAGCCGGATGAGCGGCATTATTTTGAATCACCTCTAAAATTGCTTGAGGGTTGGTAGCTTGTTTCATCATGTCTGCCTCTAGATCGTCGCGATTTTTAACGTTGGGCAAATCGGTGCGGAGTTCTTCTACTAACGAAATTAGTTTAGCAATCTTTTGCTCGGTAACTAGATTAACTTGCAGTGTCAGATTCGATCGCACTTCCTCGGCTTTTTCCTGATGGGCTTGGGCAATTAATACCTCAGTAGAAATTAGCAGCGAAGCCACTTCTAGCCCGTGCAGGTGCAGATCGAACAACGGAAAATTCTTAGAAATCAGATTGCGTTCGGCTAAATTGGTGCAACCGATCCAAACTGCAAAAAACCCGATCTGAAAGTAGAGAAATCCAGGTCGAGCGAAAAAAGCGGCAATTTTATTTAAAACTCGCCGATCTGCGGTGATGCTTTGCTGGTGGCGATCTTGATGGATAGCGATCGTTTCGACGTTTTTGAGGACTTGTTCGGGTACAGCTTCCTTTACTTCTACAAATACATCAACATCGACATTGCCATTTTCTGGGGTGGCAATATTGACGGTAGATCGCTCGGCTGATGAAGAGTTACCAACTTCGATGGTGGTATTGTTTTTCATGTTGGGGTCAGAGAGTAAGATATCTAAATAAGTAAGTTTGCATCGGGCAACAACAATTAGTCGATCCATCTGTGGCAAGAACCGTTACAGGGAGAGGGGGAAAAGAAAAATGCCTTTACCCCCTCTGCGATCGCTTAGAACTCTCTAATCCGATCTAGACGCGTGTTACCGTTGGCGTTGGCGTAGCCTGCGGAGAATCGAGTGATGCTTGCACCCAAACCGATACAGAGCCGCCATTACAGCGAAACTCAGCCCAACCGTCATTATTAGTGACGATCGGATCTTTAACGTGTTCGGTGATATCTATATAAGTGCAATTTGGGTGCCCGATCTCCATCCATTTAGTGCCGTCGGCACCATTAGTCAGCACTACAGCCACACCGCCGGGATGTTCCTCGTCGCCCATCCGCGTCCAGCCGATCGTATTAGGATGGTCGAAGTAGTCGCGTTGTGCGCCGTAGGCAGAGTTTTTACGAGCGTACAGAAATTTGTCGATTAAGAATTGATGGCAATCCATCCAGACTTCATATTCGTTCCCATCCTTATTGTCTTTGTAGTGCGCGCCATAATAATCGCCGTAAAAAATACAGGGGTATCCAGCTTCGCGCAGTAAAATCAACGCATAAGCTAGAGGTTTAAACCACGGTTCGACGATCGATTCGAGCGACTGGAGTGGTTGCGAATCGTGATTTTCGACTAGTGTCACCGCTAGGGCGGGCTGATGTTGCACCAAAGTATTATCGAAAATTTTAGTCAGATCGTAATTTTCCCCAGCTTGACTGGCAACATGGAAGTTGTAGTGCAGCGGTGCATCGAATAAACTGACTTTGCCGTCGGTAGATTCGATAAAATGGTGGAGAGCATCCACCTCATACGACCAATATTCGCCAACTGCAAATAAGTCGCGCTTGGCATATTGCCGGACATGTTCTAACCATTCCTGAAAGAATTCTGCCGATACGTGTTTGACAGCATCAAACCTAAATCCATCGATCTTGGTAGTGTCGTAAAGCCATTCGCCCCAATGCTTGAGTTCGCCGACAACTTCCGGATTTTCCATATCCAAATCGCAGCCCATTAAGTAGTCAAAATTCCCTTTTTCGAGATCGACATTATCGTCGAACGACTTACCTTTGAGTAAATAAACAGCAGATGCATTCCCATCGTTGGCGTTATAGTCGATCGCATCAAAGTGCCACCAGTGCCATTCCATGCTCGAATACTTGCCATCACGTCCAGGAAAAGTAAAGTGCGTCCACGCTTTAATGGTTTGATATTCGCCGACAGTCTGGTTCCGATCGTCCATACTAAACGGTGTCGCTTCGACATCTTCAGCTTCATCTGCGCCCATTTTGTGGTTGAACACGACATCAGCATAAATCCGAATTCCGGCTGCCTTGGCAGTTTTAATCGCTTGGATATATTCGCTTTTGGTACCGTATTTAGTCCGTACGGAACCCTTCTGGTCGAATTCACCCAGATCGAATAAATCGTAGATTCCATACCCGACATCCATCCCGCCGCCAGTTCCTTTATATGCAGGTGGCAACCATAGCGATGTAATCCCCGCTGCTGCTAATTCAGCAGCTTTTTCTGCTACCTGATTCCACAGACTACCATCCGCTGGGTTATACCAGTGGAAGTACTGCATCATGACACCGTTAGGGTCGGACATACGATCTTGCTCCCACTATTAATCAGAAAAATTAAAACAACTTATGTATTCAATTCTCTCTGTATTTACAGGGGCTTGTCTATCAGGCATTCGAGACATTTATTGGCTATAGCTAACAAGCCAATCTCTATCGATCGGTAGATTTAGTTGAATTTTTTATAGCTCTAAAGACAGATACTATCGATCGAGCTTTATTGCTAGCAAATATTTCGATTTTAACGGTCGATCTCATCTATCTTATTTTCGATACTAGCTTGGATGTAAATTGCTTAACCTTCGATCGTCAAAATACTAATGACAATTTGTACTGACATTAATCTCTGTCGATATAAATAGATTTTAATAAAATATTATCCATAAAGTATATCGATTGATTGATGTAATTTCTAGAGAAGAAGAATATAAATAGAAGAGTAGGAACCTTTGGGAAACTAATACATGAAATCGAGCTTACTATTAGCAGCTAAGACCGCCAGCAGCTTAACTCAAAATCTATGTGGGTTATTGCTGATGCTCACAATCTGGCAGGGAACATTTTTAACAGTCGATACCGCAATCGCCGCTCCAGCAAGTGCCATTAATAGTCCAACTAATGTTATCGATCGGGTGGTCGATCGATCGGCACGTAACTCCAACCAAACCGATCGAGCCATGAAAAAGAGCAAAGACCCGGCTAATGCGCTGCTCGATACCGCCGAAACTGGGGTCAAAATTAATGCCGATAAAGCCGAAAGACCGATCGATGACAGCCCGGAAATTGTGAAGAAAACCTCAGAGCGTAATTCTCAGCTTGCTGGAGAATTCTCGAAAAATCTGACTAAAAAAATTAAAAATATTCCTTAATTGCCAGTCGCAGAGAATCGCCCTTGAATCATTCGGATACTAACTCTCAATTACTGAGTCAGTTTCAGCAGATCGACCCCGATTAAATCATTTCAACCGCCGCTAGATCGCATCGATCGAGCGTAAATTCACACGGACATATAACTTACCAACTATGAATCGCCACCACCGCTCGCTTAATTTCAAGAATATTACCTTATTTCTCGCATTAATAAGTGCCACTATTGTTACTACCACCGCTAGAGTGGTAGCAATACCGACAAAGCCTCTGCCAGCATCTATAGCCCAATCTACACCGCCAGCCCCACCCCAGCCCACTCAGACATCTCCATCCAATTTGAGCGACACTAGCAGTAGCTGGGCAGAGCCATTTATCAAAATCTTAGCCGATCGAAATATCATTGTCGGCTATCCAGACGGCACCTATCGCCCTGACCAACCGATTACCAGAGCTGAGTTTGCCGCGATGCTTAACAAAGCCTTCGACCTCCAACCAATCAGACAATCGCGCACCTTTGCTGATGTCCCCCCCACTTATTGGGCGGCATCAGTCATCGATCGAGCTTACCGAGCGGGGTTCCTGGCTGGATACCCCAATAATATTTTCGGCCCCAACCGGAATATCATCCGGATCGAATCCCTCGTTGCGCTGGTTAACGGTAGTAAATTACAGCCCGACAGCACCCTCAGTCGTGTAGACGAACTATTTACAGATGCCGCACAGGTACCTGCTTACGGTCGCGATGCGATCGTCGCCGCCACCCAAAAATGCGTTTCTGTGAGCGTCTCTTATCCTACCAACCGGACATACGACCCCAATCGGACAGCTACCCGTGCGGATGTGGCGGCTTCGCTCCATCAAATTTTAGTGGCTGCTGGCAGACTCCCCGCCTTGGCTACCGATAGCCCCGCCCAAAAATATATCGTTAACTGCGGTACCGCGCCATCTGTTGCCAAAATTACCGAAGCCGACATCCTCAATCGCACCAGCATCGGTACGGCACCCGGTATCGTCGTCTCTAGCGGCCGCAAGCCACTTAACGCACCAGCAGGCGGCATTACTACCCCTACCGCCTTTGGTGCCAACTGGGGCGATATTTTTGCAGGAGCTGGCTACCAAGATAATTTACCAGTCGCACTCGCGCCCAATGGCAGCGATAACAACACCGTTTACGGTGGGGGGATCGGTTTAGGTAATTCTAAGACTTTCGTCGGTCTAGAAGCCTCCTACACCTCTGCTGGTACCAGTATTGCCCAACGCGGTGGGGTCAACTTTAAGCTGCACAAACAATTCGGCGATAATCTCTCGATCGCCGCAGGCTGGGAAAACGCCATTCGCAATGGCTATACTACTGCCAACGATCCCAGAGATACTTACTACGGCGCGATTACCGGAATTCTCCCCGTCGGCGCAACTAGTAATTTCACCGCGACAGTCGGCGCGGGTAGCGGTCGTTTTCGTAACTTTAACGACCTAATTGCCGATAACAATAATGTGAATATTTTCGGCAGTCTGGGTTTCCGCTTCTCGGAAAATATCGCCGTAGCGGCTGATTATAACGGGCGCAATTTCAGCGTCGGCTTACCTCTTACCGTCAAACTTGGCGACACGATCGGTTTGCAAGTCACCCCCGCCCTATTAGACATCGCTGGCGACCAAACTACCGGGCCGCGCAGCCGCTTCGGTCTCGGTGGCGGTATCGGCATTCACTTCTAGACACAGCCCATTCTAGTCCTCCAAAGCTACACGAGTCTGTTAGAGATGATGCGTAGTCTTTTACGCCACCCCCACCCCCCCCCAATAAATGTTAACCATTAAAAACAAAACGAGAAATAAACCAATGTTGGGTTTAAACCCCGGGGTTTTGGTTTTTTTTTTAGGGGGGTGACCCCCCAGAAAAAAGCCCGAAA
>NZ_JANPLS010000065.1:0-37200 GCF_031422475.1 Chamaesiphon sp. VAR_48_metabat_403 | reverse complement strand
AAAAAACGACAAGACAGCGCACCAAGCAGGGGAGGGAGCAAGAAAGCCCCCCCTTTATAAGGGGGGGTTGGGGGGGTACACAAACCTTAAACGAAGCTAGTTTCTACTTGTCAGTACGCGGTAGCCCCTCATTTTGACGATCGAGCTGTGGGAAAATAAGATTCCGATCTAGGCTAAGATCTTTCCCAGTAGCGAAACGTTTGTAATGAATCAACTTATCGGCTTTATTCCTAGCGCGCGGACATTATGGTTGCTAGCAAGCGGGGGAGTAGTGACAACTCTATTAGCTATTCTAGTTCCCGCCCGATTGGGCATCGCGATCGCCCTGACATTTGTTTGGTATGCTGGCTTAATTCTCGTTGCAGGTATCGATGCTTGGCGGAGTAAATCCGATCGGATCGAGGTGAATCGAGAGCCATTGGGGAAACTGTCGATCGGGCGCGATAATCCGGTGACACTAAAAGTTTCATCGCCACAAACGGGCGGTAAAACTCGCCAGTTTAATTATCAAATTCGCGATGGCAGTCCGCAAGATTTGGCAGCAACGCCCGAATTAATTGCTGGAGTTTCCAAAACGGGTACGATCGAGTCGATCGGCTACACAGTCCATCCTTACCGTCGTGGCGAGTACGAATGGCAGGGAATATATGTTAGGCAATTGAGCGGCTGGGGGTTGGCTTGGCACCAGTGGCGGGTAGATGCGGCGCAAACTGTGGCGGTTTATCCCGATTTGGTAGGTTTAAAAGCACTTTCGATTAAGCTAACGCTGCAATCGACAGGAGCCATGCGCCAGAAGAAAAAGCGGGGGATGGGGACGGAATTTAGCGAATTGCGAGAATATAATATTGGCGACGATCCGCGATCGATCGATTGGAAAGCTACAGCTCGGCGCAATCGTCCGTTAATTAGGGTGCTAGAACCAGAGCAAGAGCAGACGGTAATTATTCTACTCGATCGCGGACGGCTGATGACGGCAAATATTCAGGGCTACAAACGATTCGATTTTGGCTTAAATGCGACGCTTTCTTTAGCTCTAACGGCCATTCAACGCGGAGATCGGGTGGGTGTGGGCGTATTCGATCGATATCTAACTACTTGGATTCCACCTCAACAGGGACAGAACCACTTTTCGAGAATACTCGATCGCGTCAGTCGGATTCAACCCGAATTGCTCGAACCCGACTATCTCGGAGCCGTTACCACCATCATCAAACAACAAAGTCGCCGCGCGCTCGTCGTGATTATTACCGATATTATCGACGATATCGCCTCCGCCGAACTGCTCACCGCACTGGGGCGACTCACCCCCCGCTATCTGCCCTTTTGTGTCACCCTTCGCGATCCGCAAGTCGATCTCCGCGCTCAAGAATTAGCCGCAGATATTCCGGGTGCATATACTCAAGCCGTCGCACTCGATTTACTTCGCCAGCGCGAACTTGCTTTCGCCAACCTCAAACGCAAAGGGGTATTAGTTTTAGATGCACCAGCCAACCAAATTAGCGATCGATTAGTCGATCGTTACATTCAAATTAAATCGAGAAATCAGTTATGATCGGTTGCTTATTAACAGTATATCCCGCATCGACAATCGCAGTTTCAAGATTTACAACTGGTAACTCGCTCTCGATTTGGACTAATTTAGTTTGAGAATTGGCAATAATTATTGCTTGCGGATCGAGCGAGCTAATTGCTTGACTGATTTTGTCACCGCAAGCACCGCAAGCCATGTCTGGAACTGTAAATGTTGTTAGCACGATCGGGATATTTAATGGATGGATATATCGAACAAGTGTATCTCAAAGATAATGCTAACAACGATCGGATTGCTACCGAGCGAGATCGAGTCTCAAAATTAATTGTCGATCGCCAGCAGTTTCGGGTAGGATATAATGCAATGAAAATCTACCCACCAACATTAATTTAAAATCCACTAGGATAGTTTCTCTAGCAAAACCCCATGAGATTCCCATCATTGCAGCTTCTGGGGCATATTAGCAGGTGAATTTTATGAATCGATCTCGATTAATGTCGGATCGGGCGAGTAGCTCGTTTCAAGACGATACCTCAGATGCGATCGCATCGAGAAGTTTGCGGTTACCATTAGCAGTCATTGTCAGTAGTTTGTTTATCGCTGGAATTTGGTTTTTTCAACAAACCAGTCTCAGACACCTCAACGAACAAATTCGTCAATTGCAACAAGATATTGACAAAATCCCCCCTCGCAGCCTGACTTCCATCGATCGAATTGCCCTGCAAAAAGAGCTAATTATCCTTGAAGGGGATCGCATTAACGCTCAAAATGGGGTCTACAACCTCTTATTTCAGGGTGCTGGCGCAATTATCATCGGCGGGCTAACACACGCTGGCTGGAAGTATTTACGACGCACTGACGCACAATTTCAGAGTACCAACGATCGACTCTACACCGACAGGTTCAGTCAGGCAATTTCCCATTTAGCCAGCGATAAAATCGAAATTCGGCTCGGTGGTATTTATACCCTCGAACGCCTAGCGCAAGACTCCACCGCCGAATATTGGCTGACGATCGAAGTCCTCACCGCGTTCGTGCGCGAACGATCTGTTAAAATTGAGATGCCCCCGACGCTCCGAATACTAGAACCACCACCGAAAATCGGCGACGTACCCGATTCAAAACCCAGCCGCAAATCGTCCCCATCCTCCCGAATTTCCACAGATATTCAAGCGGTAATGACTATTTTAAACCGTCGAGATGTCAGTAAAGATCGACCCGATCGAATTATCGAACTGCGCGAAAGCAATCTTCGCGATGCCGAATTAAGTGGCATCGAATTATGGGGTGCAGATCTGTGGAAAGTAAATTTCCGCCAAGCGCAACTGTGGCAAGCTAAATTAGCAGGCGCATCATTAGGCAGAGCCAATCTCAGCGATGCCAGTTTGTGGCAAGCCGATCTCGAAGGTGCCTATCTGTGGAAAGCCAATCTCGAAGGAGCCAATCTCAGCGAGGCAAATCTAGAGCAAGCCAATCTCGAAGGCTCAAATCTTAAAGGTGCCAATCTCCAGCAAACCAATTTAATCAATGCCGACTTGCGTAAAGTTGTCGGACTTACTCGCCAACAACTCAGTCAAGCTATTTGCGATGAAACCACTCAATTACCAGACTATTTAACAGCAGTCAGCAGTTAAGATCGATCGTTTATTTGACGATAAATGTTGACTGAGATTAATTTATGGTATGGTAGACAACTAGAAATTGAGGTGTACTAATGCGAAAAAATTTAATTGGTTCGATCGGGATGCTTGCTACTGGGGTTTTAGGTTCGTGCTGGCAATTTACTATTAATAGCACAGCGGCGATCGCAGTTGCTAACATAGCGCAGCAACAACCCATCCAAAATATCGGATTATTGGCAGTAAATAAAGGTGCCAAAATAACTACTACTCCTTCTGGCTTAAAATATACTGTTCTTAAAGCAGGTAAAGGAGCTACCCCAAAACCAGGGCAAACGGTAGTGGTTCACTACACTGGTACCCTCACCAATGGTAAAAAGTTTGACAGTTCTCGCGATAAAGGTCAACCGTTTAGCTTTATAGTCGGTCAAGGACAAGTAATTCCCGGATGGGATGAAGCATTAAGTACGATGAAAGTTGGCGAGAGACGTAAGTTAACTATTCCGCCAAAATTAGGTTATGGTGCGGCAGGTGCTGGTGGCGTAATTCCACCGAATGCGACGCTAATTTTCGATGTTGAATTACTCAAGATTAGTAATTAAAGATTGTACGTGCGATCGGATATTAGTATGCTGCGGTTGGGTTTGGCGTGAATGGAGATCGGGCTGACAGCATTGCCTTGCACCATTTGGATAAAAGCATCAAAGTATGGAATATTTAGAGCCAACATATTGAAATTTGAGGCTACTTGAGTATATTATATTCATAACACTACAAGTCTATTAACTTTGGATAATGTGTTAGCAAAAACATCTGACCCACTCTGACTACATTTCAATTTAGTCGCAATTTATACATATACCCCGAACAAACAATGAAACGACCTACCCCCCCACAATGGCTAAAGCTATTGCCCTGACTGGATTTTCGGCTTTGTCGCTATTTGCCGCCGCTCCCGCTCAAGCCGTCATTCTTGATTTCCAAAGTTTAGAAGTGGTTGGTATGAGTACTCCTGGAGTCAACAGTCCCTATACAGAAAATGGTTTTATAATTAGTAATCCACGAATCAGCTATTTTGGTACTCTGGATCGTCGCTACCAAGGATCGACAGCTCTTTTTGCTGCTTCAACTTTCACTCCTACTATTAGTCTAGCTCAAGTAGGCAATGGCTCGTTCACACTAACATCGATCGACCTAACCGATCTTAATGGTGATGGCATTGATGAGACTTATAAAAATGTTACTGTCTCATTTACAGGTTTGAGGACTGACAACAGCACTATTACTCAAGCTTTTACAACAGATGCATTGCGAGGTTTCCAAACTTTTAACTTTTCTAACTTCACTAACTTAGTGTCTGTTGATTGGAATCAGGATGCACCATTCCATCAATTTGACAATATCAATGTCACGCCTACTAATGCTACAGAAATTCCCGAACCATTTACAATGTTGGGGACGATTACTGCTGCGGGATTTGCGGCTGCGTTCAAACGGAAGCTAGCCAAAACTCAAAAAGATAACAAAGATATCGTTTAGAGATAAAGAGCGACTTCGATTCGATTTTGGCGATCTTTAGACCCCTTAATTATTACAGAATCAGTTAGTAGGGGCAATTCATGAATTGCCCCTACTAACTGGTTGCGCTGTCTCTACTGAAACTACACAGATCGGTACTTCACTTACTGAACTAAAGCCAGCGGTGGATTTGAAGCACTGACGCGTCGATCGATTACCGTGTCGATTAAACCATATTCTTTGGCTTCGACAGCAGACATATAGAAATCGCGATCGGTATCTTCTTGGATTTTTTCGAGGGGTTGTCCGGTATGATCTGCCAAGAGATCGTTTAACTTACCTTTAATGTAGAGAATTTCCTTAGCTTGGATAGCGATGTCTGTCGCTTGTCCCTGTGCGCCGCCTAAAGGCTGGTGAATCATAATCCGCGAACTGGGGAGACTCATCCGTTTACCTTTGGCTCCAGCACTGAGCAAGAATGCACCCATACTAGCTGCAAAACCCATACAAACGGTGCAAACATCGGGGCGAATTTGGTTCATCGTGTCGAAGATGCCCATCCCTGCGGAAACCGAACCGCCAGGGGAATTGATATATACGTAGATATCTTTTTCGGGATCTTCTGCTTCCAAAAATAATAGTTGCGCCACGATCAGGTTGGCTAAATCTGAGGTTACTTGGTCGCCCAAAAAGATAATGCGATCGCGCAATAGCCGAGAATAGATATCAAAGGCGCGTTCGCCTCTGCCAGATTGTTCGATGACGGTAGGTATCATAGCTATGCCAATATATATCGATTCTTTCTATTATTACCCAATCTAGGGGCTAACGGTCTAGGGGTATCCGTACCCGTTGAGAGATGGGAGTTTGGAGATGTGAGTTTAGTAATGAACTAGTGAGATAATTGGGACGTTGGGTAAATGCGATCGACCGTTGAGAGCGTCTAGTTCGATGACGAAGGCGCAGCCGACTAATTCGCCGCCAAGTTCTTGTAATAGTTTAGCTGTAGCTGCGGCTGTACCGCCTGTGGCAATTAAGTCGTCAACAATTAAGATCCGGTTTCCAGGTGCGAAGGCATCAGCGTGGATTTCTAGACGATCGGTACCATATTCGAGAGCGTAATCGATCGATCTTACTGCTGCGGGTAATTTTCCGGGTTTCCGCACGGGAATGAAGCCAATCCCCATTTGAAATGCTAGTGCAGCTCCAAAAATAAACCCCCGCGACTCCATCCCGACAATATATTGCGGCTGCAAGTCTACAACCTTATCGGCGAGGGTATCGATCGAGTATTTTAACCCGGCGGGATCGCGCAGTAGGGTGGTAATATCGCGAAATAAGATCCCTGGTTTGGGAAAGTCGGGAATGTCGCGAATGAGAGTTTTAAGATCCATATATTTGGCGAGATGAATTGAATGTCGATCGAGAGTCGATAGGTAGGGTAACTATTTTGACAACAGTCTAGAACCAACGTCGATCGGCGATCGATTGCCTTGCTACATAAAACGTCAATAAACTAGATCTAATTCCGGTTTTGAGGCGGCTAGAATTGTAGTTAATGTCTGAAATTCGGGTATTCTGGTGTGGAGTAGATGTTAGCGATCGTCCTGGCAACTGCCGCGCCGTTAATGTCGATCGCAACAATTTTACCCCGGAATTGGGTCTAAATCTGTAGACGATTTATGCCGCATCTATAAATTACTCGATCGATTTTCTGATATATGATTGCATCACCGATCAATGGCCCCATGTCCGAGTCGCTGCTGGGAATAATTGAAAGTCTTCCCAATCCTGGCATCGATGGCGAGGCTTGTCCGCGCCGCACTAAAGTCGAACTCGATCTGATTTTACTAGCGATCGAAGCGATCGAATCGAGTAGTTCCGAACAAATTCTCGAACTTGCCAAAGAATTAAACCTCCAAGAGATTATCAAAAATCGGATCGTCCTCTGGCGGATGCGCTCTACCAATCCGATGCGGCGCGCTCACACGCGGCGGATTTTGTCGCTCAAAGAAGCTAAAGCTTTAAGTGCGATCGGCTGTAGGTTAGCCAGCCGTCTGGCGGTGCCGATTCGTCAGCTATTACAAGCCCAGCAGCAGCTCAGTGAGAAGCAAATTCCCCCTGAGTACAATTTTCGCCTTTCGGAATATTTAGACCGCTTCCGCGCCCATTTTCGCAGCAGAATGAACCCCCGCCGCGCGAAGGTAAGCATCTATCAAGACGACGATAAGTTAAATGAGTTAGCTGTTTCCCTCTTGAGCAAGTTGCTATTCTGCACGGGTACTCTCGGTACGCAACGACTGTGGATGAGTCTATTCGATGGGGAAGTGAAGTGATTTAGGTTTTAGGTTTTAGGTGTTGGGTGTTGGGTGTTGGGTGTTGGGTGTTAGGTTTTAGCGAAGATCTACCCACCCCGTCGCTACGCGCCACCCCTCCTGGGAGGGGATTTTCCCGATCCTTAATCCCCGTCTCCCCGTCCCCCCGTCTCCCCGTCTCCCCCTCCCCGCTCCAATCCTAAATTATGGCAAAAGAATACTACGAACGGGGTTTAGCTAAAGCCAAGGCTGGCGACAATCGTGGCGCGATCGAAGATTTCGATTTGGCGGCAATTGCTACGCCAGAATGGGCGGAAGTTTACTATCGCCGAGGTTTGGCTTATTTTGACTTGGGTGAAATTTTGACGGCGGTGTCGGAGTATACGCAGGCACTGGCGATCGATTCTCATCACCGAGATTGTTCTTATGCTCGTGCTTTAGCGAGATTGACGCTCAAGAATTTTCCGGGGGCGATGGAAGATATCGATCGAGCGATTCTCTTCGGGCGAGATTATGCACCAGCATATCAACTGAAAGGACTAATCTTTAAAAAACTCGCCCAATATCCTCAAGCAATATCGGCATATAAAACTGCTGCTAATTTATATTTAGCCCAACAAAACCCCGATCGCAGTCGGCAATGTTTTGAATTGGCGCAATCTTTACAACCCAAACAGATCGATCCTCCAGTCTCAAAACCGATCGTGCTCGCGCCCCTAATTACCACCGAGCAATTCTATACTAACTTATTAGAACAAGGCGAACGCGGCGATTTTACAGGGGCGATCGATAATGCTAATTGGGCGGTACAAACTAACTCTAACGATGTACGTGCTTATAATTGCCGGGGGGTATTATATCTCAAAAAAGGCGATTTCACCGCAGCACTAGCCGACTTCAGTCAAGCTATCCAACTCGATCCGACATCGCATGTTGCTTATCGCAGCCGAGGAAAATTACGCGATCGATTGGGAGATTATCGAGGGGCAATTTTAGACTTCGATCGCGCGCTAGCGATCGACGATCGCGATCTATTTATCTATTTAGCACGGGGAAATTCAAGAGTCAATTTACACGATTATACCGCCGCGATCGCCGATTTCACCCAAGCAATTTCGATCGATCGGCAAGAACCTACTGCTTATATTTATCGAGCGCAAACAGCTACTAAAATTGAAGAATTAAATCGCGCGATCGCCGATTATCAGATGGCGGCAAATATTTATTTAGAACGTCAAGATTTACCCAAATATCGCGAAACGCTCGCACATTTACAAAAGCTCCAACGTTCTAGCCCTCAAACCCCCGCTCCATCATCGACTCCCAACGATGGCAACGAACCACTCCGTCAACGTCTATTCACCCTCGTCAGCGGACACTGGGGCATCGCTCAACGCCTGATCGATCGACTCAAAGAGGAGCATCCCGGCTATCCTGAAGACTGGTATCTCGAACGAGTAATTGCTAATTTGGAACAAGGATTGTAGAGGAGAGTAAGGATCGGGAAAATCCCCTCCGAGGAGGGGTGCCCGTTGGCGAAGCCTTTCCGAAGGAATTAGGGCGGGGTGGGTAGATCTTCGCTAAAACCTAAAATCTAAAACCTAAAATCTAATACCTAATACCTAATACCTAATTAACAATCTAACTCCTCGCAGGCTCCGATGCTTACCCATGTGCTGGCGGTGCGTCCGTCGGCTTCAACGTACCACTCTTTTTTCCAGATCGGGGCTTGATGCTTGAGAGTATCGATCGCAAATTGACAAGCTGCAAACGCTTCGCCGCGATGGGGACAGCCGACAGCTAACAGTACGCTAATTTCGCCGATCTTTAACTTACCGATCCGGTGATGGATAACCACATGCGTGACATCTGCCCATTTGCTGCGAATTTCCCAACCGATGGCAGCAAATACTTGAATCGCCATCGGCTCGTAAGCCTGATATTCTAAGTATTCTACCGCTTTGCCGTCAGTGCGATCGCGCACGGTACCGCTCATCATGACAACGGCACCATTGCCGGGGTCGTCGGCTAGTTGGTAAACTTCATCTAATAATAGGGGCGCAAACCCGATCGCGAATCGATCGGCAGGATGAGCCGATTTTTGAGCGATTATCGGTGTAGTTGTCATCGTTAATTAGAATTATCTTGTAAAAATCTAGCCAGGATGGTATTATAAGAAATATCGGTTAATAGCCGTTGTTTGGATAGGTGGCTGAGTGGTCGAAAGCGGCACACTGCTAATGTGTTATGGGGGTAACCCCATCGAGGGTTCGAATCCCTCCCTGTCCGTTCTAAAAATTATGGTAACTGTTAAATAGAGGAAGGGCGATCCACGGATTGCCCTTCCTCTTTTGAATCTTACTTGAGTACGGGGAAAGCCGACCGTTCTAGAGCTAACTTATCGGCAGCACGCTGGGCTGCTAGCTCGTCTAATTGCTGCCAAACTTGACTCAGTAAAGGATCTAATCCGGTACGAGTTGCGGAAGAGATAAGAAATACTTGCTGCTGGGCGACTTCGCTCAAAGCTTGGGCGATGGCGGCGACTTCTTCATCATCGACGGCATCGATCTTGCTCAGGGCGAGAATTTGGGGGCGGGTAGCCAAAGTATCATTATAAGCGATTAACTCTTGTTGAATCGTCTCGTAGGCTCCGATCGGGTCTTCGCTAGTTGCCTCGACGAGGTGTAATAATACGCGGGTGCGCTCGATGTGGCGGAGGAAATCGTGACCCAAACCCGCACCTTCAGATGCACCTTCAATTAAACCAGGAATATCTGCAAATAATGTCCCATCGCCAGATGGTTTGCGGACGACACCTAAATTGGGTACTAGAGTGGTAAACGGATAATCGGCAACTTTAGGACGAGCTGCGGAAAGTACCGAAATTAGGGTCGATTTACCTGCATTTGGTAATCCGATAATGCCAACTTCTGCTAATAATTTTAATTCTAGGCGAATCCGTTTTTGCTGGGGCGGTTGTCCGGGGAGGGCGTATTCTGGCGCGCGATTGCTATTGCTCAGAAAGTGCGCGTTACCCAAGCCACCTTTACCACCAGAGACAATTTTAAATGTTTGTCCGGGTTCGACTAAATCGACGAGTATTTCGTCATTCTCGGTATCGTAAATTATCGTACCGCAAGGCACCTCAACGATCAGATCTTCGCCAGATGCGCCAGTACAGTTTTTAGAACCGCCTTTGGTGCCGTTTTCGGCTTTAAAGCGGCGGTTGTACCGAAAATCGAGTAATGTTTGTAAGTTTTCAACGGCGGTAAATAATACCGAGCCGCCTTTACCGCCGTTTCCCCCGGCGGGGCCTCCGGCTGGTACGTATTTTTCACGCCGAAAGGCAACCATCCCATCGCCGCCACTGCCTGATTCTACTTCTACTTCTGCCAGGTCGATGAATTGCATGTGTGGGCGATTGGGTGTAAATGAGTCAGGTTTTATTTTAGCTTACTATCTTACTGTCGGTGAATAGTGAATAGTGAGTAGTTTGTAGTGGAGCGTCGATAATAAAAAAGGTGGGCCATTGCCCACCTCGGATGTTTTGCTAGATTAAATTTAGCGAGTGGTGCGATCGATCGCACTATTCACTATTCCTAGTTATTCGCGTTAAATTCGCGGAAGCTTTGATAAAACTCATTCTCTTCATAGATATGACATTTATCGGTGATATCTTTCATCAGTTCCCAGTTAAACTGACGCTCTTTGATATATTCACCCCATTGCTCTTTAATGATGGCGTGAGCTTCCCGTAAGCGGTAGGAAGGAATTGCCGTCGAAATGTGGTGGGGAACGTGGACGTTGATATCGTGACAGAGAAATTCGACCCAGCGGGGGTAGTCACAATGGACTGTACCAGATAATTGGGCGATCGCTTCATTCCATTCACCAGCGGGCGTAAAAGGGATATCTGAGGCGGTATGATGGACGATCGTGAACGTACTCATCCAGAAGTGATATACCAACCAGGGGATAACCCAGAATTTGACAAAGCCCCAGATACCTAAAGTCCCAATTAAAATCGGGAAGATAATTGCGGCACCGATGATGACAAATAGAGCCGAGAATTTAACATCGTCTCTGGTTTTGCCTTCGGGAAATTTCCGCCAGTCGAAGTGGACTGCTGCCCAGTGCGGTAATGATGCCAACCACCACAACCGACCGCGCATCGCCTGATAAACTACTTGCAGCCAGGCAGGTGCGTCTTGATAATCTTCGGGTCGCCACGGCTGCCAAGCGTTGTCCACGTCCATTTTATTGGTATGCTTGTGGTGTTTGGCGTGTCCGTATCGCCAGCCGTGGAAGGGATAAATTAGGGTCAACATAAACAGATGACCGACAATATCGTTGACTTTGCGACTATTCGAGAAGGAACGATGGGCGCAGTCATGACCGATTACGAAGCAGCCAGTCATCGCCGTACCTGTAAATACCCATGCCAGCGGTAATAAATACCAAGGCGAATAGGCAATTGCGAGCATCCCTATCGTCACGCTGACGATGGTTTTAAGGGCTGTCAGCCATGCTTGACGACTATCTTTAACAAAAACTGATTTTGGTAAAGACTGAACGATGTGTTTGAATTTGAGATGCGGGGACAGCACTGCGGCTGGATTCGGATCGATCGATAAAGTCATGTAGCGGTTTAGATCTCCAGTATTTATGAGGAAGGCAAAATGATTGTGACTGCCAGTTAGATACTTTTGCGTCAGTAGATAAATGGCAATTATGAATTTGTAGCCAAACTACGTACCGTTTTGTTAACGATCGTTAATATTTATCCTACATTAGTGTGGGGCTGGGGTCTAGCAAGTCGATCGCTCACAAGGGTACCGATCGGCTAGATTGATTGACTAGAGCCGAGCCATCGCCATCATAACGCGATTTTAGTCTTGGTTGCCGCAGGAGTTGACAACGAACCAATCATACCTTACCAAATCGCCGATCGCGTTGCTGATAATCGGCGATCGCTTGCGTAAATTCGTCGTTGCTAAAATCTGGCCAGTGGGTATTGGTAATATATAACTCAGTGTAGGCAAGTTGCCAGAGTAAAAAGTTGCTCAACCGCTGTTCTCCGCTAGTCCTAATTAACAAATCTGGATCTGGTAATCCGGTAGTGTCTAAATATTGAGTGAATACGGATTCATCGATCGATTGGGGGTCTAATTCGCCCGCTCTAATCAGGGTGGCGATCGATTTACAGGCTTGCAGAATTTCATGCCGACCGCCATAATTAATGGCAATATTAAATGTTACCGCGCGGTTATGTTCGGTAGTGGATATAGATTTATCCATCATTCTTTGAAGTCCGATCGGCACTTGAGATCGATCGCCTAGAAATCTAACTCGCACGCCTTCTTCGTGCAGTTTGGCTAGTTCGCTATCTAATAAACCTTCAAATAGTTTCATTAAAAAATCAACTTCAGCCGCTGGTCTGCGCCAATTTTCAGTTGAAAATGCGTAGACGGTAAAATTAGCAATCCCCCAATCTTTACAGCACCGTAATAACGATTTAACTGTTTTTGCACCTTGTTGATGTCCTGCAATTCTAGGCAAACCTTGTTGTTTTGCCCATCGCCCATTACCATCCATAATTGCGGCAATATGTTGGGGCATTTTAGTCGGATCTAAAATAGCTGGTAGTTTAGTCAGTGTTTGAGTACTCATGGTATTATTTATAGTAAGTTTGCTAATTAGACGAAGCACCAAAAATTCGATTTAAATCTGTGGGTTTGAGGGCATGATGCCAAGCTAAAAGCTGTTGCATCACCAGCGCGAAAGTCGTGACGATCTGCCAGCGGTGTTGCCACGTCCAATCCTGCCATTGCAAGACAGACATCATCCGCCGATAGGTTTTGAGTAAATTATTCCCCGACGAACGACGTGGCAATAGTTGTTGACAACCACGCAAAAATCGATATCCTTTCGGACATGGGTACAGCCAGATGCCAAACCCCCAGAATTTAATTAAATGGTTGACTTCATCGCAAACTAGTTCTCCTAAGATCTGCCGCAGCGTACCTTTAGAATGCCCCATCAGCCACAGATATAAACAAGTTGCTCCATATTCAGTAAAAATTCGATGCAACCCGTGACGATAGAGATCGCGATCTGGGCAGCTAGTTGGTTGATAAGGTCGAACTTGTTTGAAAGTCAGCTCGATTTTCTCACCGCTTAATTGGCGATAGACTCTCAGAAGTGCGGGTGCATGACGGCATTCTTCTAGTTCCCAAATTCCTTTTGAGTGCTTGCCTATTTCGTCGACAGTTCCCCCGACAAATTCTGCCATTTGGGTATGAATGGGCGCGAGATATTGCCGACTAGTCTGGGTATAGTCGCGAATGGGTGCTTCAGTATCGATCGCACCTTTGAGAATAGCTAAAAAGAGTTGCGGTTCGATGCCGACAATCTGGTCACAATTGAGATTTTGCCAATCGATCCGCGCCCATTTTCGCGGTTGCGGACGAGCGAACTGTTGGGGTAATTCTTGAAGTTTAGTATTTAGAGTTACCGGATCTAAATAATCGGCAATTAGCGATCGAATATTTAGATTAAATTTCGATTCGCTCTGGGAATCTTGCGGGTGTAGCAGCTCTAAGGGGGCATCGCCAGCCAAAAATAAAGTCATGTGTCATCTACCAATATTGAGGTGGTAGTTCGACTATAAACTTCCGCACAAATACTGTCAGTCGGATCTCGTCGGCAATCTTATACTAAGGAAAAGTCGGAAAAAGTCGGGAATGAGTAATTTGGGCGGGGTAGTTGTTATTTATACAGAGGTGTAGTTGCCGCTCTTACCCGCTCGAATAGGTTTGTATGCGCGAGTCTAGTTAATGAGTTATTGCGAAGATCTACCCACCCCGCCCTTCGGGCACCCCTCCGAGGAGGGGATTTTCCTTACTCCTCACTCCCATCTCCCATCTCCCATCTCCCAACTCCCATCTCCCGATGAATGCTAACATTGCCATAACTTGGATCGATCGATTACTTGCCATGCAGACAGGTAGACACCTTAACGATCTTCAGGTGTTTATTATCGATCGGGTATTGGTCGGACGAAAGTATATCGAGATTGCCACAGAATATCATTGCACGGAAGGGCACATCAAAGATATCGCTGCTGCTTTGTGGCAATTATTATCGCAACTATTGGGGGAGCGGGTAACTAAAAATAATCTCAAATCGATTTTACACCGTCTTCAGGCGATTGAGTCGATCGGGCAGGTGCAGTCGATCGTTAATTACCAGTTTATCGGTCGGGAAGGGGCGATCGCGAGATTGGATGAATTTATCCAGCAGGGACAGCGCGCGATTGTGATTCAGGGGGAAGGTGGTGTCGGAAAAACGATGCTCGCGCAGCAGTATTTAAAAACCTGTGGCTGCGATCTAATTTTAGAATTATCGATGGCAAAAGAGACGGCTCAAATTACGCCAGCGGAGATCGTGGTTGAAGAATGGTTGGGGCAAGATTTACAAACAGATCCGGGGCGAGATTTTGGGGTAGCTTTACTAAGATTGAAGCGACAATTAAGTACGCGCAAAGTGGGAATTTTAATCGATAATTTAGAACCAGCACTAGATGGCGAGGGTAAGATTGTTGTCTCTCAGCGTGGTTATGTAGAATTATTGCGGGTATTAACCGATCGCCAGTTACCGGGAGTTACTTTAATTACCAGCCGCGATCGATTGTGCGAAATCGATCTCAATTTAATTCATTATCGGCTGTCTGGTTTGGATGTGAATACCTGGCAAATTTATTTTAATTACCGTCAAATTGCGACAACAGTTAACGAACTCGAACCTTTACATTATAAATATGGCGGTAATGCCAAAGTGATGGAAATTATTGCCGGAAATATCCATACCGATTTTGAAAGCGATATTCAGACATATTTGGCAACAGATCGAGAGAATATCTCGATTGAAACTGGATTGCAACAATTGATAAGAAATCAGTTCGATCGATTGCAATTGTTAGATAATTATGCATATCAATTACTCTGTCGGGCGGGATGTTATCGCTACCAAGATTTGAGCCGAGTGAATATCGATGCCCTATTATCTCTATTATGGGATATCGAACCAGAGCGACGACCGATCGTCGTTAATTCGCTTAAAAATCGCTCGTTAATTGAATTTAGTTCCGGTCGCTATTGGCTGCATCCGGCGATTAGAGCCGAAGCGATCGCGAGATTGCAGCATACTGACGATTGGATAAAAACTCATCAGGCTGCGGCTAATTATTGGACAGAGGCTGTCACGACAATTACAGATATTACTACGGCAATGACCGCATTAGAGGCATATTATCACTATATAGAAATTAGCGATTTTTCTCAAGCAGCACGAGTGCTATTGCAACCGCGCGATAATCAGTGGGGACAGTTTTTGCCATTAGCAAGTAACTTGTATCGGATGGGTGCGATTCAGCCCGTTTTAACCGCAATTACTCAAATAATATCCGCACTACCTGGCGATCGACAATCTGCTGAACTCGCCAATATTCTCGGCGATTTATATTGGATTGTCGGACGAGTTCGCGAAGCGATTGAAATCCAGCAACAATCGATCGATTATACATCCATAAGTCTAGCTCGAATCGATCCAGCCGATCGATCTCATCTGACTCACTGCTTGCATATTTTACAGATCGATTCATTATTAAGTGTGGGGTTATATCACATCGATTTGTGGGAGCTTAATGAGGCGAGTGAGATATTCGATCGGGTAATTAACATGACAAATAATACCATTCGCGATCGATGGGCGCAAAAAGCGATTGTCTGCCAAGCATTAGTTCAATCTTACCTCAATAATTTTGACTATTCCAGACAACTACTCGCCCAAATTGAAACCCTCAATTTCTACCAAAAATGGATGGGAAGCAGTGCTTATTTCCTCCAAAAGATCGGGCAAACTTATACTAATTTAGGCGATTTCGATCGCGCGGAACTGGTTTATCAGCAAACCCTCACCTTCTGTCAAACTGGAAACTACCTGCAAACCCAAGGTAGAACCCTCACCAGCTTGGCGCAACTCTATCGACTACAGGGACGCTTAGATATCGCACGCTCTACCCATCTCCAGGCGATTGAAATTCTCGATAAACTCGGTGCTAAATGCGATCTCGCTGAAGCCTATTATCAAGCCGAATTAACATCGCAGCAAGCGGGAGATCGAGATCTGATCCAGACAGACTGGAATCTCCACGCACGTCAATTATTTACGGAAATTGCCGCACCACAGCAATTAGCCAAGATCGCAGCAGGGGAATAGGGGACGAGGGGACGAGGGGACTGGGGGACTGGGGGATTTTTAATCCAAAATCCAAAATCCAAAATCCCCTCTCTCTTTCCATTCGAGACTAACTAGCAACTCAGGCTAATATTTAATTCGCGGATCGATCCAGGCGTTGATGAGATCGATGAAAATACTAGCAATCACCACGATCGCGGCGAAAAAGATCATGATGCCCTGTACCGTGGGATAATCGCGATTGGAGATGGCTTCGTATAGTTTACTTGCCAATCCCGGCCAAGAAAAGGTTACTTCAGTCAGTACCGCACCACCCAGCAGGGAAGCAGTAGTCAAACCCAAGACGGTAACTACCGGAATCATCACATTTTTGAGTGCGTGGGAAATGAGAATGGTATTTTCGGGAATACCTCTAGCTCTAGCAGCTTCGACATATTCGGCTTTCATGCTTTGTTTGAGATTGACGCGCACGATGCGTTCAAAAATGCCGCTTAATAAGATTCCCAGCGTCAAACAGGGTAATGCTAAATGATGGAGCGAGACAAAAAAGCTGGCTAAGTCAAAGTGTAATAAACTATCGATCGTGTATAATCCGGTAATCGGTTTTGGTGGCGTTAAATTAGCCGGGAATCTCCCACCGAGGGGGAAAATCTGTAACTGGACGGCGAACACTAATTGCAATAGCATCCCCACCCAAAAAATCGGTAAAGAATAACTAACTATCCCAAATAATCTACCCCCAAGTTCGGTAAATGTGCCGGGACGAGCGGCAGAAATCGTCCCCACAGAAACCCCGACAATAAAAGCCACTAACATACTCCCGATCGCGAGTTCTAAAGTCGCCGGGAAGTTATCTTGAATAATTTTAACAACAGCTTCGCCAGAACTTGTAATCGATTTTCCTAAATCGCCTTGGAGTGCATACCACAAGTATCGAAAATATTGAAAATAAAGTGGTTTATCTAGCCCTAATTGTTTACGTAATTCAGCCTTACTTTCATCTGAGGCGCGGTTACCTAAAAAAGCATCGGCCGGATCTCCAGGTGTGGCTTTGAGCAGAAAGAAGACGATCGTAAAGATCGTCCACAACATCAGCGGAGCCAGCAATAATCGGGCGGTTAGGTAGTATTGGAGATTTTTCGATCGTGACATAAATTTACTTCTTCATTCCCGAATACAACAAATTCTGAAGCGGATCGATATTGATGCCGCTCATGCCTTTTTTAGCGAAGACAAAATCTTTAGTTTGCCAGAGGGGAATTAGCGGGACATCTTGAATGATTTGGTTTTGGATATCGGCGTAGATTTGTTTGCGTTTGGCGGGATCTGATTCTTTGCCTTGTGCAGCAATAAGTTGATTCATCCGATCGCTATAATAAAACGATCCTTGTGTTTGAGAGCCACCTTGTTTGCAGCCCGGTAGTTTCCGTTTAGTTTTTTCATCGAAATTTTGCTTGGGACATTCGAGGAAGGGTTGAACGAAGTTATCGGGATCGAGAAAGTCGGGATACCAGTCTTGTAGGGTGGCGGGATAAATATTTTTGCTGGCATATTTAAAGAAAGATGCCGATTCGATCGTATTGGGTTCGAGTTCGAGCATCCCGCCCAATTTTTGCCGAGCATAGGCACGCAGAAAGCCCGCAGTCAGACGGCGCGGTGTGGAACCGGAGGGATACCAGATTTGAATTTTCGCGGGGTTCTGGGGCGAAAATCCGGCTTGGGTGAGGAGTTGTTTTGCTTTGGCAATATTGCCATCTCCGTAGGCAGTTTTAAACCCAGGTTGAGAGACGCTAAAGGTACTGGGCACGATGCTGTATAAGGGCTTGCCCTGCCCGTATAAGATGCGTTCGTTGATGGTGGGTCGATCGACTAACGCCGCGAGTGCTTGACGCACCAGGGGGTTATCTAGGGGCTTTTGGAGGACATTCAGGATTAGATAACTAGTCACGCTACCATCGATCGCGATCGATTGCCAGTTTCCGGCTTTGGCTCCCTCTTCGAGGCTTTTAACCTGATCTGGTTCTAAAGATTGAAAGGCAACATCCACCGCGCCAGTGCGGAAGGAATTATAGAGGTTGGCGGAGTTATTTAAGAAAATTTGGAGATTGACGCTGCGATTGAGCGGCTTTGTACCCCAATACCGATCGAATGCTACCAATTTTACTCGATCGGTACCATATTCTTTCAGTACGTAAGGCCCCGTACCGACAAATTCTTTGGGTTTAAATTTACCTTCGGCAATCTCGTATGCTTTAGGCGACACCGCACAGGTACCGGGAAAAGCTAACATCGAGGGGAAGGCTGCAAACGTTTTTTTCAGCTTAATCGTCAGCTCATAAGCTCCTGTGGCTTTCACCGACTCTACCCGTTCGGCTAATAAAAATGAGGGTTTGCCCTTATTTTGAATGAAGCGTTGCAATGAGAACGCCATCGCAGCGGCATCAAATGGCGTACCATCGTGAAATACTACTCCCTGACGAATGGGAATCGTATAAGTCAAACCATCGGTACTAAGTTTGGGTAATGCCGTGGCTAACTGCGGTTTAATTTCGGTGCTACCAGGATCGTAAGTATACAACCTGTCGCTCAAATTCCGAATCAACGCGATCGAGCTTGATTCATATGCATCCGCCGGATCTAGAGTACGCGGTTGTTTCGTCGTCCCGACGGTAATCGTTCCTTCATCGCCACTGGCGGTAGCCGTGGGCGAATTATTACTACTTTGACAACTGGTTACCAAGAGCAACGCGACTGAAACTAAGCTAACATGCTGCCATCTATTCATAGATGTTAAGAAATCACCACAATAATTTAAGCTAAAATCCGATCTTGGTGGTTCTGTTAAGCCAAGGATCTTCTTGCATTTACGCCGAGGAGTGTCAACTAATATATAACGATTTGGCAACCATGCACCAAATTCTGCGCGCCCAAACTCTAAATAATCGCTAAATAGCACGTTGGCAACCATAGCCAATTCGCCCCCTTACCACATTTGGTAAGGGAGCGAATTAAGATTGTGAGTCTAAGTTATTGGGTGGTGATTTAACTGATTAAATATCGCCACACCAGTAATATTTAGCGTTTGAAGCGAGGACCACGTTGGGAGTTATCGACATTGGTTTCGCTAATTTGAGTTGTCCGGTTGAATTTACCTTGGACATCAGTGGCTTGGTCGGTGACGATCGAAGTACCAGTATTACCCGCACCAGTGCGACCAAATTTGCTGTTATTGATGTTAGTGTAGCTACCTTGTGCGGTATCGTTAGCAACACCAGTCACCACCGAAGTTTGAATGGTTTTAACCACTGTTGCGGTATCAGCATGAGCGGGAAGAGAAAAACCAACAGTAGCTAGACCTAAACCGATAACTAAAAGAGATTTAACGTTCATAATTGAAATTCCGATGAGTAGTAAAGTGAGTAACTAAAATTGAGGAGTTAAAAGCAGTTGCGGTTGTTTGAGACTTTAATAACAACCGCAGCAGTAATACTTAGCGTTTGAAGCGAGGGCTAGCAGTATTACGTTGAGAATTATCGACATTGGTTTCGCCGATTTGAGTAGTCCGGTTGAATTTACCTTGAACATCGGTAGCTTGGTCTACAGAGATTGAAGTACCAACGTTATCTGCACCAGTGCGACCGAATTTGCTGTTATTGATGTTAGTGTAGCTACCTTGTGCGGTATCGTTAGCAACACCAGTGACTACCGAAGTTTGACGGATAACGCCAACAGTTGCAGTGTCAGCGTGAGCGGGGAGCGAAAAACCGATGGTAGCTAAGCCTAAACCGACAACGAGGATAGATTTGAAGTTCATGATATAGATTCCTAAATGAGTGAGAATAAATTAGTGATTTACTGATGCTTGAGACTACAAATCTTGGCGGGTTAATTTCGTAAAAGTTCGAGATTTAATTTCAACTTTAATCTGAGTTTTTACTGGCTTAACTGTTCGGTGTAGTTTGTGTCTGTTGCGTTCGTATCTATAACTACATATCTCTCATCTGGCTTTCCCGAAACTTAGCGAAATTAAATTAAAATCGATCTCAACTACCTACTCAAACCCTTTTGCAGCAAGAGTTAGACCTAGATATGCGATTTTAGATAATAGTCAAACCGCGATCGGAATTGCTGGGCTGTCAGCGATTGCGTCCAGTATTCTAGCAGTGCATGACCGAAAGCATAGGCATTTTTGTTGGGGGCGGCGGAGTTATCGAGTAATAATGGCCATAGTGCCAGCAGATCGAAGTTTATCGATTTTGACTGGCTGGTATTTAATAGTGAGTGCAAGTCGTACGCCATTTGCAATTTACCGATGACTACAGGTAACTGCTCGATGGGAATCTGGGCGACGAGCAATTGCGCCAGCGCGGGAGATCCGGTGGTGAGGGTAGAGATAAACTCTAATACGGGACTTTTGAGCAGTTGGGTGAGTCCCTGAGTTGTGGTCATCTGAATGCTATAGCGATCGATAATACCTGCCGCCGCGACAATCCGCACGTCGAGGTTGCTTAAAAACCGTGCCAGTCGGATTTGTTTGCTGGGTTCGATTTTATCGAGCAGAGCTAATGATAATGTATCGATGCCCCAAGCCAACCGCCCCAGACTGGCATCGGCATTAACTAGCGGTAACACTAAATCGCAGTATTCACCCAAAAACTCACTCCGGTAGGCGGTAGCCTCCCGAATGGCGACTTCTTTAGGACGAGTTCCCCATTGCCAATCATAGGGCGGTTCCCACTCCCGCAGCGGTCGCACCCGATCGACTTGAGTTACAATTACCACGATCGGTAAGTCGGCATGTCCGCTCTTTAACTCCTGCAAAAAGTCTAGATCCATCTGCAATGCCGGATCGAGCGCGGGGGTAACTAATAAGAGTAAATCGGTAGTTGCCGCATAATTAAGTACCTGCGATCGCAAATCCGCTCGACTGGCTTGCTCGTAACCAGGGCTATCCCACAGCGTCAGGCGTTCGCCACTGGCTTGCCACTGATAATTTTGAATTTTGTCAGTACTAGGCAAGACATCGACTAGAGCTAGTTCTGACTGAAATAAGGTATTAATCAGACTGCTTTTACCTGCCCCCGTCCGCCCGACGAGTAGAATATCGATCGGTTTTCGATCGATTCGCTCTGGTGGTTCGGCACTAACTAAAATATCTCTGAGCGTTTGGGTAGTAGCCACAGCCGGACTCTGACTCACGGGCGATGGTAAAGATTCAATCTTGCCACTATATAAAGCCACAGCCTGACGACAGAGGTTCGTTAAGGCAGCTTCACGAGTCAGTTGACCCAAATTGACCAACAACTGTCGATCGGCAAGACTGGAGGATTCCTTGGTGGCACGTTTGGCGATCGCAGCGACGGGATTGAGTACCCATTGCGCCCAGTTCCACACCTTGAGCAATTTTTGAGCCGATGGTGCCAATTTTTGATATGTCTCGTAGGCTTCATACGTCTGAGCGATCGTGACGCGATCTAATGCTGGTGCGAGTTTCTGCATCCAGGCATCCATATCATCCGTGGTACCCCGAATCAAGCCATACGCCTGAGTCACATAAATATTCAACAGCGGATACTTAACTTCGGGATGATAAATCTTGGCAATGGCAACGATTAATTCCTGACATCGCTGCCAAAATGTCGTCCAATCTTCCCAAATCGGTCGATCTTGTTGCGAATCTGCGAGTACCTGTTGCAAGATCGTCGTAACTCGATCGGCTGTATCTCCAGCAAGTGGCGTAGCATTAGCGGTAATCGTAGCTAATTCCCGACTCGCTGCGGCGATCGCATCCGCACCACGATCGATACTCGACTTACTCCACCGCACCAACAACCACCGCCAACCCAGCAATAGAAGGGTAAATACCCCCCAAATCCAGTTAATGCCCCACTCATGAATTTTGACTCCAGCAGCAACCAGCAAGAAAATGACCACACTCGCGATCGGCGATACTAGAATGACCCACTGCCAAGGTTTCAATTGCATATCAACGATTTAGAGATAGGGATAACTACATTCCAGCCTAGACTCTAGCCAAATTTTACCAGTTTCGGCTGCGACGATCTTGCCTCAAAAGAGTTGGAGCGTAGCTATTATGAAAAAAGTACTTTTGAGCGCGCAGAATACTTGTTGACACGATTATTGTTGAAAGGTACAATTAGGCTATGAGCGAAACAATAGTGTCAAAGTATTCCACTCTCCAACAAGAACTGGGCGCATCTGAGCCATTTGAGATCGCCGAACAGGAAGTATATCTCAATCTCGTGCGGACTCATGCTGCACTGAGCGATGAGGTAGCAGAACTGTTCAAACAGCACCAAATCTCCCAACCGCTCTATAACGTGTTGAAAGTGGTTGCCAGAGTTGGCGCAATTGGAATGCCAAGTCAGTCGATCGCTCAATACATGGTGGCACGAGATCCTGACATCACTCGCCTGGTCGATCGCTTACAAAAAGATGATCTGCTCGATCGCGATCGAGATCGACAAGATCGGCGAGTCGTGCTAGTGCGAGTAACTCAAGCTGGACTCAATCTCATTCAACTACTAGATCCCGCGATCTGGAAGTTGCATCAAAGTCAGCTCGGACACCTCAGTCCAGAACAGCTCGAATTATTGAATCAGCTACTAGTGGCAGCACGGCTCAAACCCTAAAGCTCTGTCATTCAGATTGGCAAGGTTTCTGTTCCGCACTTTATTTGTTTTAAGGAATATCCGCAGAAGGAAAATATATGATGAAAACATTACGCCGATCGATCTTCGCTATGCTGTTAATCGCCATCCTGAGCCTATGGTCGATGCAACCAGCTCAGGCAGTGCCCAATGATATCGAGCTGCTCAAACAGGGTGTGGCAGCCTGGGAGAAAGGATGGAGTTCGGGAGATACGCCGTTTTCAATGGATCGCGTAGACAATTTGTATGTTAAAACCGATGATTTTTTGGAATTTGACACGCTTTCTCCTGCTGGAACCGTAACCCAAAGCTATCAAAGCTTTCAGCATCTATGGGAACCCACAATGCAAGCAGCCACACACTCGAAAACCGCGATCGATGATAATCTCAAAATTAATACTGACGGTAAAATGGGACTAACGACATTCACTTTCCAAACTGAATTTACAGATCGGCAGACTGGGAAAAAATATGCCGAACATGCACATGCTTCAATGGTTTGGGAAAAACAAGACGATCGCTGGGTTATTCTTCACGAACATGTTTCTAGTCCAGTGCGGATGAGTTAATCGATCTCGATACCGATTCTAATCTTCCCCGCTCCCCGCTCCGACTTACTGGCACAAGGCGATTCAAGATGAAGGTGAACCAATTCCTGGCTAAAAAGCATAGCTAGTAACGGTTTGAGTTGCACTTGTACATTTTGGCACGTTGGGCTATTTTAGCCCACAGGCTACTGCCAACAGCGTCTGATGGCTTCAAAATCATCGAGCATGGTGAAAATTTCTCGAATATAATCTTTGGAATTCCACCGATACGCTCTTTTCAAGCCCAGCTCGATCTTGTTTTGACGTAAAGTAGCATCTGTAAATAAAGCATGAATCGCCGCTGCAATTTCTTCCGGCTGTTTGGGATCTACTAGTAAAGCCGCATCGCCGAGTTGTTCTTGTGCCCCCGATACATTAGATGCGATCGTCGGACAGCCTAAAGCCATTGCTTCTAATGGCGGTAAATTATCAGGGCCAAAAAATGTCACGAAAGTCATCGCAAAAGCATTGCGGTAGAGTGCTGCCATGTCCTGTAGCGGCACAAACCCTAAAAAATAGACTCGTGCCGACAGATCGAGTTTTTTGACCATTGCTTTAATATATGGTTCATTCCCTTTATCAGCACCGACTAATACTAACGGCACCTCTAAATTATATTTTTCCTGCAAGCATTTAAGTGCCAATAACAGCCCGACATGATTTTTATGCGGCCAAAATTGAGCGGGGTAAAATAAATATCGATCGGGAAGCTGGTATTTAGTTATTACATCTCGATTCTCGCGTCCAGCAGCGGCTTCTCTTCTCTCCGAGACGCTTCTGCTAAGGCAGAGGCTTTCCTTCGGAACGCTTCGCGAACGCCAACGCGAACGAGAGGCTTCTCTTCTCTCCGAGACGCTTCGCGAACGAGAGGCTTCGCCAACGCCAACGCCAACGATCCCATCTGGATTCGATCTCAGTTGCGGTGCAAACATCGGAATTACTTTAATTCTTTCCGCCGGAATTTGATAAAATCTTTCAATTTCTGCTTTGCCAGTCTCCGTTCCAGTGATAATCGCTGCCGCCCGATTCAACATTTTGAGATGATATTCTTCGCGGCAATCCCATTCGCCATTTTTACTGACTTCTGGAAAATATGATTGAAGTTTGTGTTGTAAATCCCAAACCGTAGTTATATAAGGATATTCTAATGTCGGGGTGTTAGGTGTTAGCGATAAAGTTAAATCGATTCGATTTGCTTCTAGGAGGTTTAGGACATGCCGATCGCGCCAATTTTTAATTGCAAATTTACTTCTAGGATGCCGGATTTTATCAAATAAAGCTTTGACTATTAATAATAATTGACGAGTAATCTTTTGGCTTAAAGTCAGATCGAGAGATACGATCCGAATGGGAATATTTGAGAGATAATTAGGTACTTCTCGATCGGATATATAACCAATAAATGTATGCCTGCTTTCAGTGCATAATTCTAACAAGGTACCTATTAACTGACTTTCAAAAGTATAACTTCCCCCACCCTCTGGAGTTGAGTTATTAATAAATACAGCTACTCTCATTTAATTCCCGACTATAAAATAAACTCCCCATGTATTGAGTCCTGGCTGATGATGCGTGAGCCACTCTCCATCTTCAATTATATACATTTGTAGTTGACTTAGCAATAATTCTAGTTCGGTTCTAAATAAGTACCGCATTCGATGAGTTTCGGTTAGTTCGTCGATCGCACCACTATCTTTATCTTTAATAAATACTTGATAATTAACATCTACCAAGTTTTCATTCGGATACATTATCGGTTCGGCAATGCGGGTGACTTGAATCGATCGATCTTCCAGCCGTTTGATTCTGACAACAGGCGGATCGCTCAATACCGCAGGTCCATACCAGACATCAAAGATAAATATGCCACCGGGTTTGAGATGAGTTTTAGCAGTTTCAAATGCCGCTAGTAAATCTTTATTAGTGGTTTGATAACTAATTACATGAAATAGCGAAACGATCGCATCAAATTTAAGGTCGAGTCTGACTTCTCGCAAATCGCCTTGGCTAAATTGTAATCTTGCTGCCAATTCTGGCTCGGCTCGATCGGATCGCTCTTGGGCACATGCTAACATCCGATCGCTCAAATCTACCCCGCGCACAAAATAGCCCTTTTCTGCTAATAACAGAGCGTGATTACCAGTTCCGCAACCGAGTTCGAGAATTGTGCTAGTATTTGGTGCTTGAGCCTGAATTAGTCGATCGATAAACTCAGCTTCCGCATTATAGTCTTTGTCTCGATATAACAGGTCATAGTAACGGGCATAGTTATTAAAAATTGTCACGATCGTACTTAATTAGTTAACTTAAAATAAAGACCATGATAGCAAGGCACATTTACTTCTGGGTGAAATGGAATATAACAGCTATCTACGTTATCTTCCCAGATATCGACTAACTTATAGCCGATCGATTCAAATGAGTTAATAAATTTGTGACGATTAAATATGTATTGAGCATAAAAAACTTTACCGCCATTTTGCAGCGTCACGATCTGTTTACCTGCATATAATCCGATTCTATTAATTAAAATATGTTGGGGCTTTCGCTCTAGAGCTTCGATCCTCCCAGCGATATCTCGATCGTACTGAATCGAACCTGATGCCAAGAAAATATCGCTCCCGCTAGCTAATTCTAAATCGGTAGTAAAATTCAATCGCGAATCTCGATTGTTTAACTTACCAACTTTAACTATTTCGGGCAGATCGCAGACAACCCAGCTTAAATTATTCGGCAAATCGAGATACTTTGAATAGGCTAAAAAATGAATGCCTAAATTGCCCCCAAAGTCAAAAATATTCAGGCGTTGGCGTAGCCTCTTCTCCCCTGGAGAATCGAATGTGTTAGTTTGCAGAATCTTTTCCATCCAATATAAGATCGGATAATCGAAAGATCTCACCACAGATTTACTACCTTCCCAGTCACCACGATCGAGCATGGTTTGATATGATTGGGCTAGTTCGGCACAATCGTAGCCGATTTTTTTAGTCGCTGGTGCTGCTTTAATCGCCTCTTCAAAAGTCTCAAATACTCCCCAAAACCCTCCATAACCATCGGTTTCAAACTTTTGGCGATAGCTGTTTTCGGTAAATCGATCGTACAACTGTCTTAGCAGCGGGATATTTTTAAGCCGTTCTTTCATTTCAAGATCTCCTTGAGTACCGTACTAACTCGATCGATTTGGGCTTCAGTTAACGCCAACCCGCTGGGGATATAGAAACCACGCCGTGCTAATCGTGCGGAGACAGGACAGGCTGTATCCTTAAATAAGCCCATCTTGAGAAACACAGGTTGCTCATGCATCCCCCAAAAGAAAGGGCGACTACCGATTTGAGCTGCTGCTAATTTCGCGCTGGCTGCTTTGGCATCAAAGGGCACCTCATCTTTCAGGACGATTCCATACACCCAATAAATGTTTTGGGCATAATTAGTTGTGGCTAATGGTAGCTCGATTTGGGGTAGATCTGCTAGTAATTGTGTATAAAGCAGACCCATCGCCCGTTTGCGCGCGACAAACTCGTCTAATCGTTCTAGTTGAGCTACTCCTAAAGCTGCATGGAGATTGCTCATGCGGAGATTCCAGCCCAGTTCTTGATGGATGAATCGCTGGTGTGGCTGAAAACAAAGGTTTCGCAGAGAGCGACAACGTTCGGCTAACTGCGGATCGTCAGTGACGAGGATGCCCCCTTCGCCAGTGGTAACATGTTTATTCGGATAAAAACTAAAGGTACTCAGATCGCCAAAACTCCCACAGGGACGGTTTTTATAAGTCTGTCCGAGCATTTCCGCCGCATCTTCAATTACAAATAAACCATATTTATCCGCCAACCGCGAGATTTCATCCATCTCTACTGGCAATCCATAAATATGCACCACCATAATGGCTTTAGTCTGAGGGGTAATTTTTGCCTCGATCTGGCTGACATCCATATTCCAGGTTGCAGGATCGGCATCTACCACGACAGGGGTCGCTCCCGCCCGGACGATCGCCGCCGCACATGAGATAATCGTAAAGGTTGGTAAAATTACTTCGTCGCCGCAACCGATTCCCAAAGCCACGATCGCAATATCTAAAGCACCAGAACCATTACTAACGGCAATACCATATTTACGATCGACACTAGCCGCAAATTGAGCTTCAAATTTTTTGACAAATGGCCCTTCCGACGAAATCCAACCAGTTTCAATACACTCGGCTAAATATTTCTGCTCGTTGCCATCTAATAAGGGTTCGTTAACTGGAATAAAATTCACAACTAACTAGCCTGTAATCTTAGACTGCGCGGCGGAAATGCCCACAAAAGAAGTTCGATCTCGATCTCCCACATAAGGGCCTTGCTTGACCTCAATCATCTCGACTTCTTCAATAACTTCAAAACCATGACCGCCTGTAGCTAACAAAATTACATCTCCTGCGACCAAGATCCGGCTGGCAATATACTGCTGGAGACTATCGTATAAATCTACCCGCAGCTTACCTTTTTTAATAAATAATACTTCCTGCGTATACTCGACTTCTCGCGGAACGGGTTTGTGAATGTGGGGCTGAATCACTTTCCCTGCGGGATGATGCATGTAAGCTAATTGTTGCGACAGCGAATTGTCTGTAAAGAAATGAGTGCCCGGTTTGTCGAATTTGTCGGAAACAATTAGAGCCAGAAGCTGATTTCGATCGATAATTTGTTCTATCATTTCAAGTGTTTACCTCTGACAGCATGTAATGTCTGCCTATGCTATTTGTTCTCGATCGTCAAATCCGATTCGATGCTGTCATGAAAGCGTTGCGCGGTCGGATTAGCATTATTTAGTGTAATGCATCACTTTAAATGGAAACGTATAAATCCGCACCCATGATTTTTTGGTAGTAAGATTACCAAATGTTTTGGCTAGTTGTCATCAGCCAAAACCATGAATATTGTGGGTAGTTAAAGACACCATGCGCCCAGCCAGACTGCATTCTGTTGGTAAATCTTTATGCGGCGATCGAGAGCTGAATACAATTACGACCGAGACTGGATAGCAGCCACCAGCTAGATTTGGGCATAATCATAATTCGATATTTTTTTGTAACTATCTACCGAAAAAATATTGCTTAATTGATAATTGCGCGATGTGCATCGTCCGAATGTATCTTTATAAGCATCATACAATACAAAGCTAATGCCTAGTTTTTGGAAACCATTCAGAGAGCAAGCCCTAAATCTATTTCTCAAGCCTAATTGTCCGTTGTGCGATCGCACTGCTACCGATACTTTTTGTAAATATTGCCATCGCCAACTACAAGAGTGTCAATTACTAGATCCGGCTCAGTCTTGGCAGGGCGATTTACCAGTATTTGCCTGGGGAAAATATGCAGGCGCGGTTAAAAGATCGATGGCTAAGTTAAAATACGATGGTCATCGCTCGATCGGCAATATCTACGGAGAATGGTTAGCTGCTAGTTGGCAAAAATCGCCACCTGTAGCTCTCCCAAATAAATTAATCCTCGTCCCCATTCCGCTCCATCCCGATAAACTTATCAGTCGTGGCTTCAATCAAGCCGAACTTATAGCGCGGGGTTTTAGTCGGGCTACAGGTGTTAAATTAGATCTGAGTTTACACCGAACTCGATCGACAACCGCGCAATTTGGACTATCTAAGTCGGCACGTCAAGAAAATGTCGCCGATGCCTTCGCATTGGTGCGTTCGTCTTTAAAACCAGGCGATTCGGTCTTATTAGTCGATGATATTTACACCACAGGTGCCACAGTTCGATCGGCTGCATTAGCATTAAGATCGATCGATATTAACGTCTGCGGTGTCGCCGTAGTCTCTACTGTAGTTCTGGATTAGTTGATGGGGGGACAGGGAGACGGGGAGACTGGGAGACGGGGCGACGGGGGGACGAGGAGACAGGGGGACGCTTGCGTTTAAAATTCACTATCCACTATCCACTATTCCCTCATTTCAACTGACAAGAACTGCGATAATAATCCATCTCTGGCTCTTGCCAAGAAAAGGCAAAGTGACTGATGGAGCGAATTTGGGGTAGATTGCGATGGATGCCATCCATTTGATCTTCTAGCGACGGACGACCTTCGCCCGGTTTGCCCCAATTTCCCGCTAGGGCGGGTACCACATCGGTGGTGGTTGGCGCAAAACTCAAGACGCGGCGAACTTGCTCGACGATACAATCACTGCGATTGCAGGTGGCATACGCCATCGGATGCCACTCGTTTGTCGTAAATCGATCCCAAGGTTGCAACCGCGAATCGTATCCTCTGCGACCGACTGGTTGATTGGCTTCAGGGAAAAATACCGACCCAGATTTAATCCGTTGCTGTTCGACGGGGGTGGCTGCACGTTGCAGAAAACTGACGACTCCTTGACTGGCATGAGCGAGGGTTAGTTGCCATAAATCCCACTCGATCCAGGGTAATTTCTCCTCGTAGGACATGCTAATTTCGTTCTCTAAGGGGATGCGACCCTGCCACAGGGGTGATTCGTTGGGGTAGAGTTTATCCAGCTCCTTGAGGTCGTTAATAGTAATAGTACCTTTATTCAAAAAGCGATCGATCGTATCGGTACCTTTTTGATTTTGGGCCAGAGCGGTGAGGGCTTGTCGCGATTCGTCGCCATAGATCCATAAATCTTTGACTTGGCTGGCGATCGATTGAGCACCTTGTCCCCGTGGGAAGCGGATATAATCGAATAAAATCCCATCGGGTTTGCGGGCGACGACCTCGCGGACGATTTGCTCGTAATCGGTTCTGGCTTTGCTACTGTAAGGATCGACAAATAATACCGAGCCAGTGTTACCGTCTGGAGATTTTTGAAAGCCTTCTTCCCCTGCAAAGAGCGTGGTTTCTCCCCGTCCGTTGAGAGCGACGGCAGATTGTCCTTCAGGCGTTACGCCATATTCTGGCCCAAAGTTAAGGCTATACATCCACGCATAAACTTTTAAGCCGCGTTCGCGCCCGCGTTGGATGGAGTCGGCGAGTAAATCGGTTTTATCGGTACTTCTGGTGTTTAATACCGAATTCCAGGCAGTACGATTGCTCGATCGGGGGAGGAGTGCTTTACCATAAAATGTAGCGACATAGACTTGGTTATAGCCTTTATCGACCATCCGATCGAAAATTTCTTCTAAGTCGCCAGGGCGAGTATCGCAGGGATAAAGCCTAATCCAAATTGCTTGAGTTTTCAACCAACTTTTCTGGCGACACTGTTCGATATAGGTGGAATGCTTTTTGACGATTTCGCTGTATTTAGTTTGACTATTGCGATCTCCTTTTTTAGCGGCTGCTCGCAGGGCATTTTTCGCACTGACTTCTGCTGCGGGAATATGGCAATAATCCGTACTCAATTTGCTCTGAGCGAGAGTGGCGGGGGCGGAATATCCTTGCCCGATGATGCTCCCTGTGGTAAATAATCCCAGTAATAATTTTTGCCGCCACTGCTGACGATACCACCCCAGTAAAGAGACGGGAAGATGTTTATGTGGCGTACATTCCATATTATCGATCGGGGTCGGGGTAGAATAATTTATCCTCTTACGGATCGAAGGAGAAGTCAATCGACAGATTAACTTCTCCTTCAATAGATATTTCGGACAGATGATTTGGTGAGAAAGTTCCAACTCATATCTAAGCACTACAGATCGATCCAGATCTAGCTCCCTTTCTCCCCGCTGTCTTGAAAAGGTGCTTTTTTTGGGGAAACCCCAAGAACGCACTTTTCGCTCCCCGCTCCCCGCTCTTATGCCCCACGTTGTAATGCTAGCTCGATTTGCTTGAATTTTTGTTCTAAACTAGTTTTGAGCTTTTCTGGTAAGGGACGATTTGGATAAGCAGCGTAGTGAGCGGCGAGAGAATTAAGCGCAGTCCGCATACTCGTAAACGAGCTTAATTTTGTCAAAGCGGGATCTTGACGGTAACGAGCAGAAAAATCGTTGATGTTTAGACGTGCCAGTGACTGCGCGGCAGGCTTGTCTGGGGAGTCATCTGGCAACTCTAGTACAGCTTTCATACTATTGAGGACGGTCATTGTATCCTGACGATAATTACCAACTAGTCCACCAGAGCTAGCAGAACAGCCAGCTAAACCAACGACGACAACTAGCACTAACGCAAATAACTGCGACCACAGACGCTTAAACATAATTAATAACTTAAAAATTAAAAACTCCAAAACTACTGTCCATCCTAGCGCGAATCCGATCGAAAATGGTGGAATCGGGTTCTGTCGTCAGCATCTGGGGTTTGCCCGCACGATTTGGATATTTGGTTGGGCTTGACTATTGTCGATCGATAGACAACGATTAACGTAATTAACCGCATTGCTACCAACATGCCGATCGTGACTAGAGTTTCTCGCCCTTATATTTTCATGTGGACGATTGTTGGCTTATTTCTAACGATCGGTGCAAACTTTCTACCTGCCTATGTTACCAGTTCGCCGTGGCAATGGTTCGGGGAAGGGATTACTGCCTATCCTACCGGGTTTAAATGTCAAGTTGGGGCGGTATTATTAGTCAGTTGTTTGGGCGGGAGAACGACAGGAGTGTTGACGCAAATTGCCTATTTATTACTGGGATTGTTATGGCTTAAAATCTTTAATGATGGTGGTGGTATTGAATATCTTCAGAAGCCTGCTTTTGGTTATTTGCTAGCATTTATCCCCGGTGCTTGGGTGTGCGGACAGTTAGCCTTTCGACGCATCTCTAGCCCAGATGCCGTTACTCGTCTCAGTTCGTCCACGCCACCATTAGAATACTTAGGATTGAGTTGTTTGTGCGGATTGTTAACTATTCATACGATCGGCATTAGTTATTTAATTGGCTTTCAGTTGATTAATTGGCAAGAATTAGGCGGATTTAAATTGTTAGATCTCATTACTACTTATTCAATTTATCCTTTTCTCGGTCAGGTCGTTCTAGCTTGTACGGCGGCGTTTATCGCATTTACCGTGAGAAAAATCATGTTTTATTAATATTGGGTGAGATGAGAATTAAGAATTATTATTTTTGGTTGGCGGCGATTATCAACATTGCGATCGATATCCTCAGCAAACGGGCGATTGTGGCTTATTTACAAGTCGAGCGCACATCAATCCCGATTATTCCCAATGTCTTCCACTTTACCTATATCCGCAATCATGGGGCTGCTTTTAGTATCCTCGAAGGACAGCCGTGGCTGCGGTGGCTATCTTTAGTGGTAAGTGTCATCTTAGTTGGGATTGGGGTCGTGAAAACTTTCAGTAATATTTGGGAACAATTAGGATTCGGGCTAATTCTAGCAGGTGCAGTCGGCAACGGGATCGATCGCTTATTTTTTGGCGGCTCTGTGGTAGATTTTATCGATCTGCGGATTATTAATTTTGCGATCTTTAACTGGGCGGATATCTCGATTAATATTGGGATTATTTGCTTATTAATTCATGGCTTAGTCGATCGATCTCCCAGATCTAATCCGCGTTAATTAGTGCAACTCAATCTTTTTTAGCAGCATCTATCGATCGTCAACCCCTATGCATATGTCAACGCTACATCAAATTCGGACTGGCTGTCTACTTATCATCACGAGCATTTTAGGAGCGGGAATGTGGATGAACAGTGCTAGTGCGAGTCCCCGCAACCAAATAGAAACTCCTGGTAAACTCAGCCTGAGTAAGTTTGTTTACACCCCGATTCAACTACCTGCCAATGGCGAAGCTAAAGATACTTTATCCGATCGAGATATTCCCACTGGCGATGGTGGATTTGCTAGAGATTATGCCATTAAATTAACGGCTGGCGATCAAGTTGCGATCGATGTGACTTCAGAATCATTCGATACAGTCGTAATTTTATTAACTGCCGAAGGTAAAAATGTCGGTAAAAATGATGATGGCCCCGATGGTACCAGCAATTCTTTACTATTTACGAGAATTAAAGATAGTGGTACCTATACCGTCCGCGTTCAAGGTTTTGGTGAAACTAGTAGCGGAGAATTCAAACTCAAAGTCAGTAAATTAAAGTAATTTTCCAGACTCTCGCGCTGACTTTACCAGTACAGCAATTCTCATGATGAAAATTGAGACCGGATCTGAGGCTGGTTTTTAAAAATAAAACTGCTGTAATCCGCATGATGTCGTCAACAATCGCCAAGATTGAAGCGATAAAATCGCGTGAGAGTTTTAAAGTGAGAATTGCGGTTGCCAGTATCGATCGCTGCTCCCAACTCGCCGTTATGCTAAAATAACAAAGTTGTTAAGCCATGCACCGTCTTTGATTAACGTATCTGACATCGATACCCTAGCCCAGGAACTAGCTACGATTCAACAGACTGGCTCCAAGAAAATTGCCCTGCTGGGTTCCCGCCACGTCCCATTAACTCATCAGCATCTGATCGAGATGATGAGCTATGCACTAGTACTATCCGGCAACCGCTTGATTACCTCTGGTGCTACTGGTACCAATTCTGCGGCAATTCGCGGGGCTATTAGAGCCGATCGCGACATGCTGACAGTAATTCTACCTCAAAGTCTAGCGCGTCAACCGCGCGAGTCTCAAGATCAATTGTTGAATGTGATGCACCTGGTAGAAAATCCAGGTAACGATGCATTATCGCTAGGCGAAGCCAGCGCGCTATGCAATCAAGAAATCGTTTCTCGCTGTCAACAGTTAATCTGTTTTGCCTTCCACGATAGCGATACGTTGCTACAAACTTGTCACGAAGCGGAAGAACAACGCAAGATCGTCACCTTATTTTATTTCGACTGATGTGGCATCGATACCCAGTGGGTATCGATTTTCCACCCCAATCGGCAAATGTTCGTGCGGATGCGGCTTTTCCTCTTTCCTCACTCACCCATCTACCCCCTAAATTTAATTTAATATTCCCCGCCGCCAACTGCTGTTATGAATTTTGCCAACCTTTCTACCTCCACCATTTTACTCGGCTCGATCGCGGCTGCGGCAGCTTTAGTCTATTTTCCCTACTTAGTAGTAGCAATTACCCGCTTTCAAGTCGGGTTCGATATTTCCGCTCCCCGCGCAGCATTTGATAAATTGCCAGACTATGGCAAACGCGCAACTTGGGCGCATCAAAACTCTTGGGAAGCATTTATACTGTATAGTGTGGCAGCCTTAATGGCATATGCAACCAAGCAAAGTTCGGCGACGGTAATAAATTGTGCGATCGGTTTTACAGCAGCCCGCCTATTTTACTCAATCTTTTATATCATTAATTTCCCAATCGGTCGATCTTTAATGTTTGGAGTCGGTTCGGTGGCAATTTTCACTCTCATGTCGATGAGCATCACCAGCACAATGAATTAGGTTTTAGGTTTTAGGCTTTAGGCTTTAGACTTTAGAGACTGCACTTAAAATACAAGTTCGATGATTTATTTAATTTTACTAATACCTAATACCTAATACCTAATCACATTTATGGCATCTACCTTTTCTTTTGATATTGTCAGCGATTTCGATCGTCAGGAACTAGTCAATGCGCTGGATCAAACCAATCGCGAGATTATCAGTCGTTACGATCTCAAAGATACTCAGACGACTGTAGAACTAGCAGAAGATAAGATTACCATCAATACAGCCAGTGAAATGACCCTCACTGCCGTTCATGATATGCTCCAGTCAAAAGCTATCAAACGCAATTTATCCCTAAAAATCTTTGACTACGGTAATATCGACTCAGCCAGCGGCAATCGAGTTCGTCAAGAAATTACCCTTAAAAAAGGCATCAGTCAAGAAATTGCCAAACAGATTTCTAAACTAATTCGGGACGAATTTAAAAAAGTTCAACCCTCAATTCAAGGCGATGTCGTTCGCGTTACGGCAAAAGATAAAGACGAATTGCAAGGAGTAATGCAAAGGTTGAAGCAGGAAGAGCTGCCAGTTGCCTTACAATTTACTAACTATCGTTAAAATTTAATTCGATAGAATGTTGAATTTGTTATATTCAAATGTTACTTGTCATTCACTCTAGGGCATTCTAAGTATACATTTTATACTTGTGAAGACAATGGACTTTATCGATCGAATTAAGCAAATCAGCGAACAAATATCGAAACTACGCGACCAAATTCAGACAGAAGAAGCTACTAAAAATGCTTTTATTATGCCATTGCTTAGTGCAAAGGATTTTTTATTATTAAATCTCTACTGAGAGAAGTTGTAGAACCAAATCGAATTCAATATAAAGACACTCAAAAATATTTTGGAGTATGTCTGGATGGCAAGCCAACAAAGACTCTTTGCCGTCTTTGGTTTAATTCCAAACAAAAATATATTGGCTTTCTAGACGATAGTGCAAAAGAGACAAAACAACCGATTGAAGATTTAAACGATCTTTATAAATTTACTTCTGATTTACGAGCTTCACTAAACCGTCTAATTCCTGCAAATTCAGATAGTAATTGACTTTTTACAGTCGGTTACGATCTGTTTCATTTACAATACTAGATTCGCTCGATCGATTCAGTTCCCACCGATGCCAATCGATCGAGTGCAATATTTAGCTACTTTACTAACCGTTCTGGCAACCTGTCGAATCGTAAGAGATCGTCGTAATTTTCGCGTTGGATGATGATATTTGCTTCGCCATTATTGACTAATACCGCAGCCGGACGGGTGATGCGATTATAGTTAGAAGACATACTATAGTTATAGGCACCTGTCGCAGGGACTACTAAGATATCTCCAGGTGCAGAACTGGCAATTTGGGCATCTTTAATGAGAATATCACCCGATTCGCAATGCTTCCCGGCGATCGTCACTGTTTCGGTCATCGGTGCGGACATTTTATTCGCAATTATCGCTCGATATTGAGATTGATAAGTAATTGGGCGAGGATTATCGGACATGCCACCATCGATGCTGATATAGGTACGAATACCGGGGACGGTTTTATTCCCGCCGACGGTGTAGGCGGTGATACAACTGCTGCCAATCAAAGATCGACCGGGTTCGGATAGAACGCGAGGGTAGGCGATTCCATGTGCCTCACAGGCGATTTTGAGGGCAGTAGCGACGTTTTTTACCCACTCGTCGATGCTTTGGGGATCGTCGGCTTCGGTGTATTTAATGCCTAAGCCACCGCCGACATTAATTTCGCTGATGGGTAAACCGTGGCTGAGGGCGAGTTTGTACCATTCCACCATCACGCCTGCGAGATCTTGGTGGGGTTGTTGCTCGAAGATTTGAGAACCAATGTGGGCATGAACGCCGATACAGGTAATATGTGGTTGTTTGCTCAACCAGGTGAAGACTTCATCGAGTTGATTGGGATCGAAACCAAATTTACTGTCTAAATGTCCGGTGCGGATATATTCGTGCGTGTGACACTCGATTCCTGGCGTGAGTCGAATCATCACGGGGACATTTTTACCCGCGACGCTGGCGATATTGGCAATATGTTCGAGTTCGAGCCAGTTATCGGCAATGATGCGACAATTTTTAGAGATTGCCAGTTCGAGTTCGGCGACTGATTTATTATTACCGTGGAAGTAGATATTTTCGGCACTCACACCAGCTTTAATCGCTGTCAGAATTTCGCCACCAGATACCGCATCGATACCCAAACCTTCACTACAGGCGATCGCACATACAGCCAGACAACTCCATGCTTTTGAGGCATATATTACCAGAGATTCGCCAGGATAATAGTTCTGCCACCCATCTCGATATTGTCTACAGGCGGTGCGTACCGATTGCTCGTCGAGGAT
>NZ_JANPLS010000064.1:0-7288 GCF_031422475.1 Chamaesiphon sp. VAR_48_metabat_403 | reverse complement strand
CACGCTCAAAGCAGTCAATTCCGTAACAAAATGCAAATTCATGGCACCTGTTGTTTCTAAGCTGAAAGTGTTGGATCGTTGGCAGCTAATTTTTAGATTCTGGGAGTCAGATCGTGGCATCTTATCGGGATATTATTGGGTATTTTAAAAGTTATCAGACGATCGCGATCGTCAGTATTGCCGCTTCGAGTTTATTTGAGGTAATAGATTTAACCGTACCCTATGCGATCGGTCAAATTCTCAATGTCCTCTCGAAGCAACCGCTCGATGCACCTTTGGTGGCATTTATCAGTGCGATTTCTAGTAGCTTCAACCTGCAACCATCTGCTGAATTATCGCTCGTGCTATTGCTGGCGATCGTCTTTGTCGTATCTGTCGTGCGCGCGCCGATTCAACCCTGGATTGGCAGTTGGTTCCACTGGGCAATTCCACTGCGAGCCAAACGAGATCGTGCCGATCTGACGATGCAAAAAATTCTAACTTTACCGCTATCTTTCTACGATGAAAACAACCCCGGACGAATTGCCGGGAGAATCGCACGCGGGTTAACCAATCATACTTGGACTTATCCAGAAATTGCCGGACAATTGATTCCCAAGTTAGTGAGAATATTCGGGATTTTTATCGCGATTTATCTGCTGGAATGGCGGATTGCGATCGGCTTTTTGCTCTCATTTATCTTAATTCTGGGCTTTAGTCTCAAAGGGCTGCGGTACATCATCAACCGCGAGGCACTGCTCGATAGTTATATGGAGAATACCGAAAGCCGTACCTCTGAAATTATTACCAATATCAAAACCGTCAAAGCCTTCGCTGCCGAACCCTACGAACTCGATCGACAGCGGCAACGTTTAGACCGAGAATTAACAGTAGTACTTTACCGCATCCACCGCAGTTACGTGCGGTTGAATATGTGGCAGCGTACGGTAGTTCAAAGTTGCATCTTTGGCGTGCTGGTGATGACGCTACTCGCTACCCTGCGCGGCGAACTGTCTTTAGGTCATTTTGTGACACTGCTGACAGTCTCTAGTATGGCTTATGCCGAGTTAGAACCCTTGAGTATCTTGGCAGAGTTTCTGGCGCGCCGCTATGCCTCGATGCTGCGGTTCCATGAGTTTATGCACGAGCCAGTCGGTAGCGATGCGATCGATCTCCAGTCAGTCAATCGATCGACAGTGAAATATGATTTTGCGGGTAAAATTGAATTCGACAGGCTCAGTTTTGGTTACGATCCAGAACGACCGATTTTGCACGATATCGATCTGACGATCGAGCCGTGTCAAACCGTTGCCCTGGTTGGTAAATCGGGTTCGGGCAAGTCTACGCTGGTGAAATTATTATTGCGTTATTTCGAGCCAACTCAGGGGCGAATTTGTATCGATGGTAAGGATGTTCGATCGCTAGAGATCGGATCGTATCGTTCTCGCCTCGCGATCGTCCATCAGGAGGTCGATATCTTCAATGGTACGATTATGGATAATCTCCGCTATGGCAATCCTACCGCCGCTGCTGATGACGTGATGGCTGCTTGTCAAATGGCGCGAGTCGATGAATTCATCCACGAGCTACCCCAGGGATATGCCACGGTGGTAGGGGAGCGCGGCGTGCGCCTATCGGGGGGACAGCGGCAGCGGCTGGGCATCGCGCGCGCTTTAATTGTCAATCCGAATGTGTTGGTGTTCGATGAGGCTACCTCTAGTCTCGATTACGAGTCGGAACGCGCCATTCAACTGGCAATGCGATCGATTTCGGGCACCAGAACCATGCTAGTTATCGCCCACCGACTCAGTACCGTCCGCGATGCCGATAAAATTGTAGTCTTAGATCGCGGTCGGATTGTGGAAGTCGGGACGCACGACGAGCTAGTGCAGCAGCACGGCGTTTATGCCAAACTCCACGCACTGCAAGAATCTGGGGTGCTGCCATCTTAACTTAGCGATCGAGCTGTGGATCGGGGAATTATAGGAGTGGAAAGCACTAGGCGCGATCGCACCGAGCAACCTTGAAGACTATCGATTTCGGGAATAAGCCTTTTGGGACTAAAATTCAACTGACAAAAGGTGGCGATTTTTTTGAGATCTATATTCCGCCATATGAATATTATCTATCGATTTTCTTCATGCTTCCCTTTACTTTCTTTTGGGATGGATTGCTAATTTTAATTATCCGAGAGCAAATCAGATCTCCCGATAATAACGTATCGTTGCTTTCTTTATTACCTTTGTTGGCGATCGGTATCTTGCTTGTTTATGCTTGCCTGTTTATTTTATTTAGGAAAACTCATGTTCGTATAGATCGGCATGAAATATCTCTAACTAAAACTCTATTCGGTCGGCAGGTACACCGCAAAACTGCTATCCCCAAGCGAGAAATCACGAACCTTACCTTTTTCCCTAGCTACGCCGATCGTGACTCTGATGGAGATTTCGTGACGAGATCTGCGGCTTTAAAGTGTGAAGCAGAGACAGAATATATCTCGATCTGCGCGCCTTGGGGTCACAGGTTATTCGATACAGCTCGCGGTGTTGTAAAGACTGAAGCCGAGGTTAAATGGTTGGCGGATGAAATTAGTGAATGGTTAGATAAGCCTCTGACAATTTTTGAATATCGATCGCGTTAATAAGATTTTCGATTAAGTATCTTCCCTGCAAAGGTATTATTTTCTATAATATGGAACTCTTCGATGACGGTGAGTGTCATTAAAATTTTAGCTAGTATTAACAACATGAAAACTCGATCGATATCCATTCTCTTGTGCTGTCTTGTCTTTACGCCCATCAGCGCGCAAGCGCAACCAAAAATTGTCACCAGCGCGCAAGTTAATGGTACTTGGAAATCGAATTCGGGCACGTTCAAAATTTGGGCATTGGGCAAACAACGGCTCCAAGTTGAATATGATGGAGTGTATCGATCTAAAATGGCTGATGGCAGCCCGATGGCAAATATGGGTGCGGGTATTGGTACCGCCAGCATTGAAGGGCGAACGGCGATATTTAAGCCAGAAGGGGCTGAAGCCGATTGTGCGATTACGATGAATTTTGGTGGTGGTGGCTTAAAAGTAGAACAGCAAAGTAATTGTGGATTTGGGATGAATGTCAGCGCAGCGGGAAGATATCGGAAGGTAAGTGCGGTTAAACCGACATTTGGTAAAAATTAGGATGAGATAGCCGATTGATTGTCACGGTGGCAGCTAGCAATCGATCGGAACATCCGCTAGTTGTTGCTGTCTGGGAAGATAGGATTAAATTTCACATTTTCTGATGAAAATCGATCGTATATGAATCAAAAAAACTGGGGATATTTTTCCTCACTCGCGAAACGCTGTATATTGGCTGGTTTAGTTGGGACGATCTCCAGTGGATGTATGAGTATCGATACCGATCGCAATCGACTATCATCTGAAGCTAAAAATAGCACCAATATTGATACTTCAAGTAAAGATGTTCGAGTTGACAATAGCCAAAATATCGACATCAAAGGTAATGATGTCAGTGTCAGCAGTAAAACTTCTACAACTATGACTGATAGAAATGAGGAGCAAGCGGAATCGATCGACAAAAATACTAAAGTTACGCAAAAAAATTCTGCATCTCCTAAAATTACTAGCGGTCGTTATTGGATTGGTGGTACAGACCAAGGTTTGGAAGTCGTAGGAAATCGATATCGTTACTATACAGAAGGCGGAGAACAACCGTGGCAGAATATTTCTAATTTAAAATACATCAAAAATGGTGTTGTTTTCGATGGAAAAACTTATTGGTGTTTGTCTACGCTCAGATCTAATCTAATTACAGGGTGCGGAGCTGATGGATGGATTCGTTAGTTGAGAGTTAAAATTCAATAGAACAATTACATGTAAATTCGTGCATTCTTTATCTGAAAGAATGTCGATATTAAGGAAAAATATTATTATTCACCTTGATTTTACAAATTTATTTCTTTCTAGCGATCGTCAGTCCGTCCCCGATGGGGATTAAACTAATCTGAACGCGATCGTCGTGATAGATTTGCTGATTTAGTTGTTTGATTGCCTGCGTCCGTTTATCTTCATTCATCGCAGGATCGGCAACTCGACCGTACCATAGCACGTTATCTATTAAAATTAATCCACCCTGACGGACTAACCGCAGACATCGATCGTAATAAGCGGCATAATTATTTTTATCGGCATCGATAAAAGCAAAATCAAAGGTATCGGCTTCGCCATCTGTCAGGAGTCGATCGAGGGTTTCTAGTGCTGGAGCGATGTGGAGATCGATTTTATCGTTTACCCCGGCTTGCTGCCAGTATTCAGCGGCGATCGCGGTAAATTCATCGCTGACATCGCAGGCAATTATGCGACCGTCTGCTGGTAAATTCAAGGCTACTGCCAAAGTCGAATACCCTGTAAATACGCCAATTTCTAAGCATTTTTTCGCACCGATTAACTGGACTAATAATCCCATCAATTGCCCTTGCTCTGGCGAGATTTGCATGTTTGCCAGAGGATGTTTGGCAGTTGTCGATCGCAGTTGAGTTAATATTTCTGGTTCGCGGACTGAATTGGTTATTAGATAGTTATAGAGATTGTCGCTTAAACCGATTGATTGGTTAGACATAAGTTTAGGTATTTGGTAGTGATGTTTTTGTTGTATCGGGGGTATCTGCTGGCGATGTTGGTGCTTTAATAAGTTTTTCTATTTCTGGATCGTAGATCGCTAGCGTCCAATTTTGCGTTCGATCGATCTGCGAGATATCTAAATTTTTAGTCTTGCGTAAATCGGTTTTATTAAGATTGGCACCTTCAAGATTTATTCCCGCTAAATCGGCACCACTCAGATCGGCTTTAGTAAGATTGGCTTTACTTAGCGTAGCACCTCGGAGATTTGCACCGATTAAAACCGCACCGCTGAGATTGGTGTTACCCAAGCTAGCATTAGTCAAAATCGATCCATCGAGAATCGCATCGCTGAGATCGGCTTTATTTAAGTTAGCTCGATCTAAATTGGCTGAACTGAGATTGGTATTACTCAAATTAGCTTGAATTAAATTAGCTTGAATCAGTTTGGATTGGGTGAGATTTGCCCCATTCAGATTAGCATGACTGAGATTGGCATCGTTGAGATTTGCCGATCGTAAGTCGGCTTGAATGAGACTAGAACTAATTAGTTTAGTGCGATCTAAATTAGCTCCAACCAGATTAGCGGCGCGAAGATTGGTAAAGCTCAGATCGAGATACTGACTCTCAGTTTCAAGTTCGATCTTGCGCCGCGCAATCACAGTTAGTGCGGCTTGAGCATCGGTGCGAATTGCAGCTAAATTAGCCACATCTTGCCCTTTAATATCTTGCTTGCCGCGCACGAAAGAAGATAATACCTCCATTATCGTCCAGCCATCTCTGGGCGAATCGTTAGCGATTCTTTCTAGGGCATAAATACCGCCAATTCTAATTGTTTCGGTTTGGTTTCCCAGTTGCTCGATCGAGCGAGTAAATCGTTCGGTAATCAGTCGGTTTTCGCCTTGAGAAAAGTTGAGAAATAAGATGGAACCACCAAAAATAGTTGCGCCAGTACTCATACTGGCAATTATCAGCCGAATTAATTCTAGAAAAAAGTTCCGCCGACTGAGTTTTTCTGCTAATTTTAATTGCTCGATCGCAGCTTGCCAATTAGCGTCGGGATTAATATGCCCCCCTCCCTGCGCTTTCCATAATTCGTGAGCTTTCGCACGGATGACTTCTGGGGCGATTGGCGCGGGAACGATTAAAGATTGCAAAAATTCGACGATCGTCTTCATCTATAGGGATATACACAAAATCGACTGAGTTAACTCTACTACAGTCGATTCTTGCTCCGATCGGATTTTTAGTTTAGATGCGGATAAAAGGAATCGAACCTTCACTTCTTGCGAAACCAGAACCTAAATCTGGCGCGTCTACCAATTCCGCCATATCCGCAGGTATCAGTTTCTATTATAGCATGGGTATTTTGATTTGGATAGGGGACGGGGGACGGGGAGACTGGGGGATGGGGAGGTTCGATTACTTCTATCCACTATCCCCTATCCCCTATCCCCTAAATTATTGCTGGAATAAATCCTCTAAGGTAGCGGCTACGACTTGACGATCGGAGTCTTGACGGAGTTCGATGAGAGCTGATTGGGCTTGGGGTTCGTCGAATTTGCGGAGTGCGTGGACGACTCTGGCGCGCAAGCGGGGGGATTCGGCGGTGGTAAGGGTGAGTAGTTGGGCGAGCACGGCGGCGTGGTGGCTGGAATTGACGAGCGTTGACAAGGCATCGATCGCGGCTTCTTTTACTGTGAGATCTTCGCCTGCTAGAGCTTCGGTACAAATTTCAATTAGTTCGGCGGGAGCTTCTAATTCTTCTAGAGCGGCGAGGATACTCCGGCGTACCAACCAGTGATCGTCTTGACAAAATGTTAAAACTAGGTGCGAAATCGAGACTTTACCGTATAAAGAGAGCGAATTGGCAGCTTCGGCGCGGACATTGGGCGTATCATCAAATTTGGTCATTTCTAACAGTGCGGCAAAAGATTCGGCTGAATGTTGTTTGCCCAAACCTCTCGCCACAAACGATCGTACCAAAAATTCGGGGTCTTTGAGCGTAGCCACTAAGATCGGCACCGCAGTTTCTGGAGCGTAATCTTTAAGAGCGGCGATCGCTTTCAGGCGATACTGAAAGTCAGGATTCTGTAACGCAGCTTCAATTTCTGGTAATTCCATCACAATATCTATAAAGAGATCTTTCATTCACTCTAATCAAAAGCTGTACCACTTGGTGACCGGATCTGCGAAGATTTAATTGAGGCGTTCGATGGATAAAGGTGGTGTTTCTGCCCAACGAGCCGATCGTTCTCAACTTTTAAGACTTATAAAATATTAATTTTTAGGAATTTTAGCAATATGGCAGAATCCGATCTCAATACTACTATCGCCGAAGTTACCGCCGCCGATTTGGCTGAAATTATTACCGAACTTCAGAAATATCGCGATCGATTGGTACACGATACCACCGAAGCCATCCACAAAGCAAAACTTCCCAAAGCCAAAGCAATGGCGCAAATGGAACCAGAATTAGCAAAAATTGATGCCATGATGCAAGAAATCCAAGCTCGCCATGCGGCGTTAATTGAAAGTAAGGAGTAAGAAGTAAGAAGTTTACTATCATCAGCTTGACGATTACGTCTCCGTCTTCCCACACATCCCCCAGTCTCCCCGTCTCCCCGTCTCCTTTTTCCCCCAGAACCCGATCCCCACCAACCAATAGACAAGAAAGAAGACACCCCACTC
>NZ_JANPLS010000063.1:0-4160 GCF_031422475.1 Chamaesiphon sp. VAR_48_metabat_403 | reverse complement strand
ATTCTTAGTCATCGCTGGTGGTGGTGTTGGTTGTCCTTGTAAGCCTAGCCCTAGCCTCACTACTCCATTACCTCCTGAAACTCCCCCCACACGCAATCGCGCACCTAGCGGTCGCGGTTAATCTATTCAGTTAGATAATATCAGAGCGGGGATGAAACATGGTTTCATCCCCGTTTTTTGTCTAAAGTGCTGTAAATAGCTAACATTCATCGTAAAAATTGCCACAATTAAAGAATAAGAGTTATTACCAATCGTCGAGTGCAATATGAAACTGTCCAAAATAGGTTGGGCGATCGTCACGATCGCGATAATTATTGCTACCTACTTACCCTTACCAGTATTAGCCGCAATCCCCCCTGCCGCCATCGTCGCCGATAATAGTGGCGAGAGCTTTGTTAGTAAGGCTGTAGAGCTAGTCGGATCGGCCGTTGTCAGGATCGATACCGAACGGAAGATTACCCGCCGGATCGATCCATTTTTTGGCGATGAAGCCTTGACGGGATTGCCCCAACAGCAACTATTACGCGGTCAGGGTTCGGGCTTTATTATCGATCGAGATGGGATAATTTTAACTAACGCTCATGTTGTCGATCGAGCTGATAAAGTGACCGTGATCCTCAAAGATGGGCGCAGCCTCGAAGGCAAAGTCCGAGGAGTCGATCCCGTCACCGATTTAGCCGTAATTAGAGTCAGTGGTGCCAAAAATTTACCGACGGTTAAGTTGGGGAACTCAGATTTAGTTAAAGTCGGCGATTGGGCGATCGCAGTTGGTAACCCCTTCGGATTAGATAATACAGTAACATTAGGTATCGTCAGCACCCTCAAACGTGCCAGTTCTACCGTCGGGATGACCGACAAACGCCTCGATTTCATCCAAACCGATGCAGCAATCAATCCGGGTAATTCCGGCGGCCCCCTGCTCAATGCTAAGGGAGAAGTCATCGGCATCAATACCGCCATCCGTGCCGATGCGACGGGGATTGGCTTTGCCATTCCGATCGATAAAGCCAAAACAATCGCCACTCAACTAGCACGCGGCGAGAAAGTTTCGCACCCTTATTTAGGCGTGCAAATGGTCACGCTCACCCCAGAAATTGCTGCTGAGAATAATAACGATCCCAATGCCCTCTTCCAAATTCCGTCGGTTAATGGGGTACTGGTAATTAAAGTATTGCCAAATACCGCCGCATCTGTCGCCGGAATGCGCCGAGGCGATACAATTCTCGATGTTAATGGCACGGTAATTCACGATGCCAATCAGTTGCAAGATGTGATGGAAAATAGTCATGTCAGCGAACAAATTCAAGTCCGGATCTTACGCGACGGGAAGGATCGGATCGTTAAAGTCGTTCCTAAAGAATTAAATTCTTAGTGGGAAGCCTACCATCTTGCCCACCCCCCCAGCCCCTCTCCCTGAGCTACGGTGTATACACATCTCTAGGGAGAAGCGAAATTGGTGAGAATCCCCCTACATCCCCCTTTCCAAGGGGGACTTTAAAGCCCCCTTTCCAAGGGGGTTGGGGGATTTAGATCTCAAAACGAAGTCTATCCGACTTGTGTATACACCGTAGCTCCCTGAGGGAGAGGGGAGCCGGAACCGGAGGTGACGGCGGGGTGAGGGCATAGGGTTTCGCTAGTAAGAAGTCTGTCTGAAGCGGATTTGGTATAAAATCCTAATTACTAGGTATTTCTTGAGATCGTTGGCGGAGCCGTTCCTCTGGAACATCGCGACGTAATGTATAGAGAATTAATAATATAAATAATCCCGTACCCGCCAAATATTTAAACGGGCTAGGAATAAATTCTTGAGGTGAAAAGAATCCCTCGATCGCGCCAGCAATTAGCAACATTGGGAAAATACCCATAACTAACTGTGCTGCTTGTCCACCATAAATTCGCAATGCATCTCGCCTGCGATGTCTACCAGGAAATAATAGACCCCTGGCAATTAATAAACCCCCACCACCTGCAATAAAAATTGCAGGTAACTCTAACGCACCGTGGGGAAAAACAAACGCCCAAAATGGATAAGCCAGACCGTTTTGCCCCACTAAAGTCGCGACAGCACCGATTAAAACCCCATTATAAAATAAAGCATAAATCGTCCAAAATCCGGCTAAAATGCCACCCGCAACCATCCGAAAAGCCACGCTGAGGTTATTAATCGCAATACTACTCGCGGCAAACGGCTCGGTACCGATAATCGAACCCATCCACAGTTGATTTCGATCGCGGACTTTTTCAATCATACTTTGAGGTACGACTAAAGACATAAAACTGGCATCTTGCCATGCAAACCACCAGGCAATCAGCCCGCCAATTAAAAAGATGGCGAAAGCAATTGCCGTATAGCCCCAAGTTTCGCGTAATACTTGTGGTAATTTCCACAGGTAAAAATCGATCGCACCGCGCAATTCTTGTCGCCTAGAACCACGATAAATTTGACTATAGCCGCGAGTTGTCAGTGCTTGCAATTCTTGAACGATCGTTTGACCGATTTGATTGGTATTAGCGCGCGCCAAATCTGCGGCTACCGATCGATACAAGCTGGCTAGCGTCGCAATCTCTTTGGCATTTAACGATTTAATCCCGCGCTGCTGGGCGCGTAGGAGTAATTTATCTAGTTCTTGCCATTTACCTTGCCTTCTGGCAATCCAACGTTGAATATTCATCTTTATGAAGGGGATAGGAGATTGAGAATAAAACCGATCGGCACTATCCACTATCCACTATTCACTATCCACCTCCACGATTCACTATCCACCAACCTAAAGTATCCCAAATAGGTGTAAAGGGCCGCGACCAGTAAATATTTCCACGATTACACCAATAAACCCTAACATCGCCAGACGACCGTTCCAGACTTCTGCGGCGTTGGTGAGACCCATCTCCCATTTTTCTTGGGGATACATCTTAATTTTTTTCTTCATCTGGGTGACCCGATCGATATCCAGACTGGGGGCTGCGGCAGCGCGCAGGACTAGATCGACCAACGTTTGGATGAAAATGGGGTTAGTATCCAACGCGGGTACCCTGTTGAAGGTATGAACGCCTGCTTCCTCGGCAATTTCTCGATATTCGATATCGATTTCTTCAAGAGTTTCGATATGCTCTGAGACAAAGCTAATCGGGACGACAACTAATTCATCGACTCCTTGAGCGGCTAATGCGACGATCGCATCTTCGGTATAGGGCTGGAGCCATTCCACGGGGCCGACTTTGCTTTGATAAGCCAGGGAATGTTCGTTTTTGCGCCCTAGTGTCTGCATAATCAGCTTGGTGCAGTCTTCAATCTCGGCTTGGTAAGGATCGCCAGCCTCTTGAATGTAGCTTACTGGTACGCCATGCGCGCTGAAAAACACATGCGCGCGATCGGGATTTGGGCATTTATCGATTTCGGCAGCAATCATCGCGCTCATGGCGTTGAGATAACCTGGCTCTTGATACCAATCGGCAATGACCGTATATTTCGGCGGTTGGAGTTGGGGGTTTTCTTTCCAGATTTTTTCAATCAGCCGGAAACTCGAACCGCTAGTACTGATCGAGAATTGAGGATACAACGGGAGAATTACTAATTGCTCGACTCCATCTTGTTTAATTTGAGCGAGTGCATCTTCGGTAAACGGGTGCCAGTATCGCATCCCAATGTAAACTTTGGCATCTTCACCTTGCGATCGCAATTGGTTCTCTAATGCTCGTGCTTGCTCTTCGGTAATCCGTCGCAGCGGCGAGCCGCCACCAATTTTCTCATAATTGGCCTGAGATTTCTTCGCTCGTGAAGTCGAAATGATCCAAGCTAGCGGCTTTTGTAATGCCGCAATTGGAATCCGAATAATTTCTGGGTCGGAAAACAGGTTAAACAAGAACGGACGCACATCCGATAATTGCTCCGGTCCGCCCAAATTCAGCAGTAAAACCCCTAATCGACCCATAACGGTTGCGCTTTCCCAGTATGTTGCAAATTCTTCACTAATTTTAACAATTATATAGTTTTATCGGTAGATGTTTGCCAATGCAGATACATAAGTTTAATTTTAGTCCACAAATGTTCTTAGTAAGGGATTCGCCTGAAAATAAAGTACCAATAATTTCTAGAGATCGGTTTCGGCTACGCCCAACCTCCGAGGGTTGAGCGTAGCCGAAACCCGTTTTGCTGGTAC